>CAUASQ010000030.1 GCA_958431945.1 uncultured Collinsella sp.
GGTATATGCAAAAACTTTACCAACCGTTCTAACCGCTGCTATCTGGGCGATATTTTAGTTCGATGATGCGCCGAAGAAAAAACGTTTTATCAATCTTGAGCATCACACTGTCTGCACCGTTGCGCCTGTGCCGTGTTTCCAGATGGAATGTTTTGGCTAGACGCGTCGCTTTGGGGTACCATAGCTCCACTATCAACTGCCGCTCAGCACGGCAGCCTTGATGAGCCCTTGCCCTTCTCCTGGGAATTATGATCGGGCATCAATCTGCTGAGTGGCCCGAATCCCAGGAGGGGACTCTATATGCAAAAGGAATACCTGTCCGCCGCGGCGGAGGTGCTCAGCGACCAAGGTGTCGATGAGAACCTCGGCCTGAGCAGCGACGAGGCGTCATCGCGCCTCGCCAAGACAGGCCCTAACAAGCTCGAGGAAGCCGAGAAGACGCCGCTGTGGAAGCGTTTCTTTGAGCAGATGGCCGACCCCATGGTCATCATGCTGATCGTTGCCGCCGTTATCAGCGCGCTCACGGGCATGGTCAAGGGCGAGCCCGACTTTGCCGACGTCGCCATTATCATGTTCGTCGTTATCATCAACTCGGTGCTGGGCGTGGTCCAGGAAGCCAAGAGCGAGGAGGCCCTCGAGGCCCTGCAGGAGATGAGCGCGGCGCAGTCCAAGGTGCTGCGCGACGGCAAGCTCGTGCACCTGCCGAGCGCCGAGCTCGTGCCCGGCGACGTGATCATGCTCGAGGCGGGCGACTCCGTCCCGGCCGACTGCCGCGTGCTCGAGAGCGCCACGATGAAGATCGAGGAGGCCGCACTCACCGGCGAGTCCGTGCCCGTAGAGAAGCACGCCAACGTGATCGAGCTTGCCGCGGGCACCGACGACGTGCCGCTCGGCGACCGCAAGAACATGTGCTACATGGGCTCCACCGTGGTGTACGGCCGCGGTCGCGCCGTCGTGGTCGGCACCGGCATGAACACCGAGATGGGCAAGATTGCCGGCGCCCTGGCCGAGGCCAAGGAAGAGCTCACGCCGCTGCAGGTGAAGCTCGCCGAGCTCAGCCGCATCCTCACCATCATGGTTATCGTCATCTGCGTCGTGATCTTTGGTGTCGACATCGTCCGCCACGGCGTGGGCAACGTCCTTACCGACCCAACTGCCCTGCTCGACACCTTTATGGTCGCCGTCTCGCTCGCCGTCGCCGCCATCCCCGAGGGCTTGGTCGCCGTCGTGACTATCGTCCTTTCGCTCGGCGTGACCAAGATGGCCAAGCGCCAGGCGATTATCCGCAAGCTTTCTGCTGTCGAGACACTCGGCTGCACGCAGACCATCTGCTCGGACAAGACCGGCACGCTTACCCAGAACAAGATGACCGTCGTCAAGCACGAGCTCGCCGCGCCCCAGGAAAAGTTCCTGGCCGGTATGGCCCTGTGCTCCGATGCCCAGTGGGACGAGGAGCTGGGCGAGGCCGTGGGCGAGCCGACTGAGTGCGCGCTCGTCAACGATGCCGGCAAGGCGGGGCTCACCGGCCTGACCGCCGAGCATCCGCGTGTGGGCGAGGCCCCGTTCGACTCCGGCCGTAAGATGATGTCCGTGGTCGTCGAGACCCTGGACGGCGAGTATGAGCAGTACACCAAGGGCGCGCCCGACGTGGTGATCGGCCTGTGCACCCATATCTACGAGGGCGACAAGGTCGTTCCGCTGACCGAGGAGCGTCGCGCCGAGCTCGTGGCCGCCAACAAGGCCATGGCCGACGAGGCCCTGCGCGTGCTGGCGCTGGCAAGCCGCACCTACACCGAGGTCCCGGCCGACTGCAGCCCCGCCGCGCTCGAGCATGACCTGGTCTTCTGCGGGCTGTCCGGCATGATTGACCCGGTCCGTCCCGAGGTCGCTGACGCCATCCGCGAGGCCCACGACGCCGGTATCCGCACCGTCATGATCACGGGCGACCACATCGACACCGCCGTGGCCATCGCCAAGCAGCTGGGCATCGTCGCCGATCGCAGCCAGGCCATCACCGGCGCCGACCTCGACCGCATGAGCGACGAGGAGCTCGACGCGCACATCGAGGACTACGGCGTGTACGCCCGTGTCCAGCCCGAGCACAAGACCCGCATCGTCGAGGCTTGGAAGTCGCGCGACCAGATTGTGGCCATGACGGGCGACGGCGTCAACGATGCCCCGTCCATCAAGCGCGCCGACATCGGCGTTGGCATGGGCATCACCGGCACCGACGTCACTAAGAACGTCGCCGACATGGTGCTTGCCGACGACAACTTCGCTACCATCATCGGTGCTTGCGAAGAGGGTCGCCGCATCTACGACAACATCCGCAAGGTCATCCAGTTCCTGCTTTCGGCCAACCTTGCCGAGGTGTTCTCGGTGTTTATCGCCACGCTCATCGGCTTTACCATCTTCCAGCCGGTGCAGCTGCTGTGGGTGAACCTGGTCACCGACTGCTTCCCCGCGCTCGCGCTGGGCATGGAGGATGCCGAGGGCGACATCATGAAGCGCAAGCCGCGCAACGCCAAGGACGGTGTCTTTGCCGGCAATATGGGCCTGGACTGCGTGGTCCAGGGCTTGATCATCACCGTGCTGGTGCTGGCGAGCTTCTTTGTGGGCGTGTACTTTGACATGGGCTACATCCACATCGCCGATATGATCGCCGGCAATGCCGACGAGGAAGGCGTGATGATGGCCTTCATCACGCTCAACATGGTCGAGATCTTCCACTGCTTCAATATGCGCAGCCGTCGTGCGTCGCTGTTTAGCATGAAGAAGCAGAACAAGTGGCTGTGGGCCTCTGCCGCGCTGGCGCTGGTGCTGACGGTGATCGTAACCGTGCAGCCGACGCTTGCCGAGATGTTCTTTGGCCCCGTGACGCTCGAGCTCAAGGGCGTTCTTGCCGCGCTGGGCCTGGCCTTCCTGATCATCCCGCTGATGGAGATCTACAAGGCGATCATGCGCGCGGTGGAGAAAGAGTAACGCTCTCGTCCGGGCCCGCCCGCCTGCGGGGTTTCCACGGGCACGTCCTCGCCGCTTTGCGGCTGCGGGATGTGCCCTTAGGAAACCCCTCCCGGCGGGCGGGCCCTGCGGTATCCTTGCTGGCTTTTCTCCCGTGCGGATGATAAAGGGCTGAAGGAAAGTGTGTGAGCTGGTCGGGCTTTGCCCGGCCAGCTCTTTTTGATTTAAAATACCTGCTCAGTTGTGATTTATGGTGCTGGGAGGCGCTTGTGGGCAAGGCGAAGGCGAAGGCGAAGAAAAAGACGACGGGGGCGCGGGCTAAGCGTGATCGCCGTCGGAAGCTCGCGACCGAAGCCCCTGCATCTGCTGAGGAGTTGCTGGCGAGTGTACCGGGGCTTGACGCGTTGCAGGATGTTCCGGCGTTCGATGACCTGCCGGTCGATGCGGCTCAGCAGGCTGCATTTGACGACTTTTGCGCACAGGGCGAGGAGCCCGAGCAGATGCAGCTCGGTGCCGTGGTGCGCCTAGACCGCGGGTTTCCGCTGGTGGCAACTGCCGATGACACGTTTCGTGCCGAGCATGCCGTGGGGTTTGCCAAGTCGCGTGGCGAGGACGAGGTCTTGCTGCCCGCCGTGGGCGACCGCGTGGCGGTTCGCCGTGCTCCCGGGCACGACATGGGCGTGATCGAGTGCGTACTGCCGCGCCGTACGAGCTTTGAGCGTTGGCGTGGCCGTGCCCGCGGGGAGCGCCAGGTGCTCTGCTCCAACGTTGACAGCGTGCTGATCGTGCAGGCGCTCGGCGCCGGCGAGGTGCTGCTCGATCGCGTGGCGCGCTCACTGGTGTTGGCGCTCGATTGCGATGCCGAGCCGGTGGTGGTGCTCACCAAGGCCGACCGCTGCGAGGCCGATGAGCTCGAGCGCGATCTGGACCGCGTGCGCCGTCTGGTGGGTCCGGACGTGCGCGTGATCGTGACGTCTTCTGCCGAGGGCCGCGGCCTGGACGAGGTCCGTGCCTGCGTGCCTGCCGGGAGCTGCGCCATGATTCTGGGCGAGTCGGGTGCCGGCAAGTCGACGCTGCTCAATGCGCTGCTGGGCCACGATACGTTGGCGACCGGCGGTGTGCGCGAACGCGACGACCAGGGCCGTCACACTACCGTCGCGCGCGTGATGGTGGCGCTGCCGGGCGACGCCGGCGTGATCGCCGATGCCCCGGGTCTGCGCAGTTTGCCGCTCGTGGGTCACGAGCGGGGTCTGGCACGCGCCTTCCCCGAGATTGTCGAGGCATCGCGTGCGTGCCGGTTTGGCGACTGCACGCATACCCACGAACCGGGTTGCGCCGTTCGCGAGGCCGAGGACGCCGGGCAGATCGACAGCCTGCGTCTGGAAACGTTCCAAAATCTGGCGTCATCCATGCGCGTGAGCGCTCAAATGCTCGATCCCGATGTCCATCTGTAATTGAATTTATCTATGACAGCCGTCTCCCAACTGTTCGGGAGACGGCTTTTTGCTGCGGAAAAGCCTCGAAACATGCAGTTTGCTGACGTGCTGACCAAAACCTTGCCACGAGCTTGACGGGCTGGTCAGCTTTTGGTCAGCGATTGGTTTGACATCGAAAACCAAGATTGCGATTGCGCCGCTTTGCACTCTGGCCGCCCAGACAATGGTGGTACGGGCATTCGCCCGGCACTGCCATGAGAGGAGCGGCCGTGAACAAGAGCAAGCGCATCGCCATCAGTCTGGTCGCGGGCGTGCTCGCTGCTCTGCTCTGCATGGTTTACGGCTCGTCGATCCGCTCGCAAGCCGAACAGGTCCAGGCTGAGAACTTGGCCAAGTACGGTGGCGATCGCGTCGAGGTGTGCGTTGCGGCGCGCGATATCGATGTGGGCGAGACCCTCGATGAGACCAATGTCATAACCCAGGAATGGCTGACGAGCCTGCTGCCGCGTGACGCGGCGACCGAGCTGCGCCAGGTGCGCGGCGACGTGACGACTTCGCGTATTCCCAAAAACGCCGTGATCTGCAATGTCTACACCAAGGCCGAGAGCCACAAGCTCGAGGTGCCTAAGGGCAAGGTTGCCGTTTCGGTGGCGGTCGATGCCGAGCACTCGGTCGGCGGTGCCACGGGCGTGGGCAGCTACGTGGACGTGTACGTGCAAAAGGACGGCGTGACCGATCGGCTGTGCGGCGCGCACGTGATCGATACCAGTGAGGATTCCGGTGCCACGCGCGAGGGCAAGATCGAATGGGTGACGCTGGCGGCTGACCCCGAAGACGTCAAGGAACTGCTGGGAGCCTCGGGCAAGGGAACGGTCAGCTTGACGATTCCCGCCACGGCGCGCGGCAAAAAGAGCGGAGGCGACGAGTGATGAAGGCGATCTGGCTTGCGTGCTGCGCGTGCGGCGATTACGGGCTGTTGCAGCGGGAAGTCGAGGGCCGTGATGCGGGTGCACAGGTGCTTCGCGTGGGTGACCTGGACGGGCTGGTTTCCATGGCGCGGGCGTTTCCGTCGCGCCGCGGGGCTGCCATCATCGCGGCGTCTCTGTTTGATACCGAAGATGTGCGCAAGACTGTTGCGCGCCTGACGGCCGAAGGCCGCGTGAGTCGCGTGGTCGTGTTGATAGAAGCGCTCGATCCGTCGGATATCGAGGGGCTGTTTCGCGCGGGGGCGACCGAGGTCATCGCTGCACACAGTATATGCGGCAACGGGCGCGCGGGCGAGGGAGCGGTTGATTCCGATCGGCGCATGACGATTGAGCCCGATGCTTTTGTTGATAGGGAACCCGGGGCGCCTCGCGCTACAAGAGGCCCGCGTGTTGATGATTATGGAAAAGCGGAAGCCGAGCATGGTCGGCGCCCCCGGAACCCCCTTGTATACGATGACGCTGGAGGGCCGGCGCAGCATGCTGGCGACTCCCCGGCAGTAGATATGGGATACGTGCACGGCGTGAATCTGGCGGATGAACTCGACGAAGTTGAGGGCCTTGCCGGGTGCGGCGAGTTGTCGCTGATGCAGCATGAGCAGATTGCGCAGAACGAGCCTGCCTCGCAGACCGAACAAGCAGCCATGCCGGCTTGGACGCAGCACGTGGTTGCGGCGGGGGAGACGGGGACGCTGTCACCGACGCCCGCCCCGCCGCCTCCGATGCCGCCGGCAGACGCTACCGCTCCGCCGCATCGAGCTCCAGTCATCTGCGCTATTTCGGGTTCGGGCGGTTGCGGCAAGTCGACGATCGTTGCCACCATGGCACACACATCGTCGCTGTTGGGCTTGCGTGCCGCCGTGCTCGACCTGGACCTGATGTTTGGAAACCTTTACGACTTGTTAGGCGTCGATGCTCCGCGCGATATGGCGGCACTTATCGAGCCGTCGGCGGCGGGCATGCTCACCGAGCCGGATATCGTAGCCGCTTCGATGCGCGTGGCGCCGGGCGTTACGCTCTGGGGTCCCGTCGCGGCGCCCGAGCAAGCCGAGCTCATGGCACGTCCGGTGGAGCTACTGCTTGATGTTCTGCGTCGCGAATCCGACGTGGTCTTTATCGATACCTCGGTCTTTTGGGGCGACGCCGTGGCGGCTGCGGTGGCGGCGAGCGACCGTTGCCTGGTCGTTGGCGATGCGGCGGTGTCGTCCGCGGCATCGGCATCGCGCGTCATTGAACTGGCAGGTCGAGTAGGTGTGCCGCGCACGCGCATGAGCGCCGTGTTCAACCGGTTCGGTGCGCGCGGGGCAGACGAGGACGTCGCCATGCGCTTTGAGATTGCCTGTGCGTTAAGCTCCAAGATTCGTATCGCCGATGGCGGGCAGGATCTCGCCGCGCTCATGGCGTTTGGGCGCGCCGACGAGGCAGTGGGTCAGACGAGCGCTTTTGCGACCAGCGT
The DNA here is from genome assembly GCA_958431945.1 of uncultured Collinsella sp. Lineage (GTDB taxonomy): Bacteria > Actinomycetota > Coriobacteriia > Coriobacteriales > Coriobacteriaceae > Collinsella. Next base: position 6,837 of record CAUASQ010000030.1, read on the forward strand.
GCGCGAGGCCACGCGCGAGATGCTCGTGGAGCTGGGCTGCACCGTCGGTCCCTGGAGCGATATGGTCGCCGACCGCGCGACCCGCACCGAGCGCCCGCGCATCCGTCTTCCCTGGTCGCGTGAGGGTGATCCGCGATGAGTCTGCAGACGCGGATTAAAGCCGCTGGCGCGGCCGCTGCGACTGCCCCCGTTGATGCGGGACGCCGCCGTGCCGTTAAACGCCGCACCAAGCGTGCGGTGATGGACCGCATGGGCTACGACGAGGTGGCGCGCATCAGCGCCTACGTCGACCCTGCCCTTGCCCGCTCTGAGCTACGTCCGGCGGTGGAAGCGGCGCTCAACGTGGAAGAGCCAACCGACTTGGCGACGCCTGAGCGTGAGACCATCATCGACGAGATTCTAGATGACGTGGTGGGCCTGGGACCTCTGCAGCCGCTCATCGAGGACGACACCGTTACCGAAATCATGATTAACGGCTGTCGCTCTGCCTTTTTTGAGCGCAGTGGCGTTTTGTATCCCATTGAGCACGCGTTTGAGGACGACGAGCAGATCCGTGTGCTCATCGACCGCATCATCTCGCCGCTCGGCCGTCGTATCGACGAGCGTAGCCCCATCGTCAACGCCCGCCTCAAGACGGGTTATCGCGTCAACGCGGTGATTCCACCCGTGGCGATCGACGGGCCAATCCTCACCATTCGTAAGTTCTCGGACCGTATCTGTTCGCTGGACGAGCTTGTGGGGTTGGGGTCACTGCCGCTTTGGTATGCGCAGCTGCTGTCGTGCGCGGTGTCGTTGCGGCAGGACTTGGCGGTTGCGGGAGGCACGGGGTCAGGCAAGACCACGCTGCTCAACGCGCTGTCGTGCGAGATTTCCACTGGCGAGCGCATCGTGACGATCGAGGATTCCGCCGAGCTCAAGTTTGCGCATCACCCACACGTTGTTCGTCTGGAGGCGCGTGAGGCGTCAATCGAGGGCGAGGGTGCGGTGACGATTCGCGACCTGGTGACCAATGCCCTGCGTATGCGCCCCGACCGCATCGTCGTGGGCGAGGTGCGCGGTGCCGAGTGCTGCGACATGCTGCAGGCCATGAACACGGGCCACGATGGCTCGCTCACCACGCTCCATGCGGGCACCGAGCAGGAGACCGTGGTTCGCCTGACGCTGCTTGCGCGCTACGGCATCGATTTGCCGAGCGAGCTTATCGAAGAGCAGATCGCCATGGCGCTCGACGGCATCGTGATGTCCGAGCGTCATGCAGATGGTAGGCGCTTTGTGGCCTCATATTCGGGGGTTCACCGCGGCGTGTCGGGCGGCGTTGAGCTCGAACGCTACGTGACTTTTGATGCCGCCGAACGCACCTGGACGCTCGACCGCGAGCCGCCGTTTATTGCGGAGGGCTTGCGGTCGGGAACGCTCACGCAAGAGGAGGTGGACGAATGGAGATCACTATGCCCCTCGTCGTAGGGGGTTTGGCGGGGCTTTATGTCGCGACGGCGTGTGGGGCAGAGCCTCGTGTGCCGCGGATGCCGCCGGCGGAGCTGGCGCGCCAGACGCTCGAATCGATGGCGGAGAAGCTGCCAAGCGAGTTGACGGAAAACGATCTGCTGACAAAGATTGCCCGCTCGTGGGCGTCGCTGATCCCCGCAGATCGCCTTGGGCTTGCTATTGAGGATAACGCGGCCCGTCTGGCATTTCTGCTGCTGTCGAGCGGTATCTGCAGCGTTTTGCTGGCCGTTGCGTCGTTGTCGCCCATCGGCTTTGTCTTGGGGCTGGTGGCGCCGTTTGGCGTGGGTGCCGCGCGTGACACCTTCGATCGCCGACGCGAACAGCATGATGTAGAAGAGGCCATGCCCGAGGCATTTACAGCGTTATCCATGTCGCTTGCCTCGGGGCATTCGCTGGCACAGGGCATGCGCTTTGTGGGCGCCCATGCGCAAGAGCCGGTGCATACCGAGTTTTTGCGGGTGGCGGCGGCAATCGATTGCGGTATCTCGGCGACCGACGCACTCGATGACCTACTCGTTCGCATCGAAGCCCCCGGCCTTTCGCTTGTCACCTTGGCGCTCAAAGTATCGCAGCGTACCGGGGCTCCGCTTGCCGGCTTGCTGTCCGAGGCGTCGAGCATGGTGGGTGAGCGCATTGAGCTCAAACGCCGTCTGGACGTTAAGACGTCACAGGCGCGTATGTCGGCACACATGGTCGCGGCGATGCCGGCGGGCATGTGCGCGGTGTTGGCGCTGCTTTCGGCAGATTTTCGTCGCGGTCTTGCGACGCCTGCCGGCGCGGGCGCTGTGGTGCTGGGTCTTGCCCTCAACGCCGTTGCCCTGGTGGTTATCCGGCGCATTATGCGGGTGGAGCTATGAGCGCCCCGGTTGCAGTTGCGGCTTGCCTGTGCGCCCTGAGTGTATTTGTCGCGACGGGTTTGGATCGGGCGGATGCACGCAAGATCGCAGGGGCCTGCAAGCGCGAGGCGGTGCTGGTCGCTGCCGCGGGTCGCTCGGTGGTCGATGCTCTGACCGCGCGAGTGAAGGGCGCGGTTGGAGCGGGCGGCCCGGCGCGAGTGTCGCTCGGCGAAGTGTCCGAGATGATCGATGTTGTGCGCTTGGGTCTTTCGGCCGGTCTTTCGTTTGATGCGGCGCTTGAGATTTTCTGCGCCAACCGCCGGTCAGTGCTGGCTCTTCGCCTTGAGCGCGCCTGCATGGCGTGGCAGGTGGGCGTGGGCACGCGTGAGGACGAGTTGTTGGCCGCCGCGCGCGACCTGGACGTGCGAGCGCTCGAGACCTTTGCCATCACGGTGGGGCAGGCGCTCGCCCTGGGTGCCCCACTTGCCGAGACGCTGGCCGCTCAAAGTCGCGAGATCCGTGCGGCTCATCGCGCCGCGGTCGAGCGCGAGATCGAGCGTGCACCCGTCAAGCTGCTGATTCCCACCGGCACGCTCATCTTGCCGGCGTTGCTTCTGTCCATATTGGGCCCGCTGCTGGGAGCAGGCGGGATGATGTAGGGAGGAATACATGAACACGATGACCGACATTGCGGGCAAGGCTTGGAGCTGGGCTTTTTGCCGGGCATTCCGCGCTCGCCAGCATGCCAAGGCGCTGTTGCGGGAGGAGAGCGCGCAGGGCACTACCGAATACGCCATCTTGGTCGGCGTGCTCGTAGTGATCGCGATTATTGCCATCGTCGCGTTTAAGAGCAAAGTCGAAGAACTATGGAACGCGATCAAAGACGGCATCAACAGCCTGTAGGAGGCAGGCGGCCTGTTGGTTCGCCGCTGGTGCTCGTCTGTTTGCTCGTGGCAATAGCGGCGACGCTTTGGGGGCTGGGCGTTGCGCGGCAGCAGCGTCCAGGCGCTACTGCCGATTTGGGATCGGGCTCGGCGGCGGTGTCACAAGCGGAAGGCGCGCAAGATATGGGCGGTCAGAATGCCGCTGTCACGGCTCGGACCTTTTTGCAGGCACTCGACGAGCGGGCCGCCAGCGCGACGGAGCCGTCTACAGACAACGCGATTGCGGTTCGGCTCGCATGGTCCGAGGACCGGCCGATGACCGAGGCGGCAGCAGACTTGCTGCGCGCCTACCGCGAGGTGCCTACGGCCCAACTCGCCCTGAGCGGCTATCTCGATATTAAGGGCAACGTATGGGGCGCCATCGTGCGCGATGGGCGCGGCTGGGTCGATATGGTGACGGTTGCCGCGGATGCTGGCGATGCTTCGTGTCGTCTGCGCGCCGTGCGTCTGGTCCCGCAAACAATAAGCTCAAAGGAGGGATCGTGAAATGCATGGCATTCTGCGTGAGGAATCTGCCCAGGCGACGGTCGAATACGCCATCGTCACGGTGGCGCTGTTATCGATCGTGCTGGCGATCGCGGGACTTTGGCGTGCCGGCACCGATGGGCGCTTGGCGGCGCTGGTTGAGCGGGCGGCATCCCATGGCGTTGCCTCGACGTCGGTTATCGACGCCGCTGCGGCCGCTAAGGACATCGCGTTGTATTGATATCGCGCGCGAGGACCGGGCGCAGTCTACGGTCGAGGCCGCTTTTTTGCTGCCGACGTTTCTGACACTCATCCTTCTCGCGCTGCAACCGGTGTGCCTGCTCTATACGCGCGCGGTCATGGAGTCTGCCGCCGCCGAGACCGCGCGGCTCATGACCACGACGACGGCGGAGGACGACGATCTTAAGGAGTTCGCCCGCCGCCGACTTGCCGCAGTGCCCAACGTTTCGATCTTTCATGCCGGCGGGCCGTTGTCGTGGGATATCGAGCTTGGCCGGGCCGGTGCGGGTGGCGTCTCGTCCGTGTCCGTTTCCGGCGAGGTCAAGCCGTTGCCTGTGATCGGTGCGTTTGCGCAGGCTATGGGTGGTACCGCCGAGGGCGGCTACGTTGAGCTCAAGGTCGATGTCTCGTATCAATCACGTCCCGAATGGCTGGAGGGAGATTATGATTCGTGGATTGCTGCATGGGATTAAGCGTTTCTGGTCTAGACGCGTTTTGACGCACCGTCCGAGCTGCCATCGCAAGCGAGGCGGCTTTATGGGTCGAGCCGGTGTCGATCTGTTTATCGAAGACGGCGCCTATACCACGCTTTCTTCTGCCGTGGTCATCCTAGTGGTGCTCACATTGTTGTTTTCGTCGACCGCGGCGATATGGAGCATGTCGCGTGCCGGGGATACCCAGGTGGCGGCTGATAGTGGCGCGCTGGCGGGTGCCAACGTAGTGTCGTCCTATCACACGGCTGCCACGGTGGTTGATGCGAGCATCTTGAGTCTGGGGCTGGCGGGGTTTGCCACGATCGGGACGGGCCTGGTCGCCATCCTCATCCCGGGTGCCGAGCCGGTTGCCGGCAATATGGTCGACACCGGGATTGAGATCATTAAAACGCGCAACAAGTTTGCCAAAAGCGCATCGGAAGGCTTACAGAAAATCGAGACGGCCCTGCCGTATCTGATCGCCGCGCGTGCCACGCAGGCGGTGTCGGTGCAGGATACCGATAGTGTGACCTATACCGGTACGGCGCTTGCCGTGCCCAGGACATCCGAGTCTGACTTCGCTGCGCTCAAAGGATCAGAGATCTCGACCGATACCATTAAAGACACATCAGATGATTTAGAGGGTGCGGCCGAGGAGCTGCGGAAGGCTTCTGAGGACACGGCGAAGGCTAAAGAGCGTGCTTGGCTGGCGGATTGTGGTGGGTCTGACAAGGGCTCGGTCGGCAGCTGTTCTTGCATGTGGGAGCGTGCGAAAAGCCTAACGGATCTCTCCGGTGTTCAAAATCCGCATTACTCATCGAGCGTTACGTGGGAGCCCCAAGTTGCCCTTGATCGCGCGAAGGACTACTACCATTGGCGTCTGACAAATGAGAAGCCCCACGGCTCGAGTGTCGAGATGAAGGCAGAGTCTGCGGCGCGTAAGGCGTTTTATACCTATGCGAGCGCGGAGGTCGATCGGGCACATATAACCGAGAACGGAGACAGGGTTTCCTCCTATATTCCGCTGCTGCCGCGCAACTCTGATGAGGTTCGGGCGACGGAGCTCTATACCGATGCGGTGTGGCCGACGAGCGTGAACGATGACAAGGCGTATCTGCATTACGGGACGACCTGCCCTAACTATAAGAAAGGGACGCCGAGCGGATTTGCTTCGGTTGCCGATTACGATGGACAGGATAAATGCAGCAAATGCCATTTTGGCGTTTCGTCGCTTGGTGCTGTTGCGGCGCCTTCAACCTCTATCGAAAACGGCTTCGAGTATCACTTTGACAAGTTTAAAGACGCCCTGGAAGGCTACGTCGAATGCCGCAACAAAGAGCTCGAGCTCGAACGTCAGACCGAAGACGAGACCGACCGTGTGAGCAATGCGTTTGACCAGGCCATTAAAGCGCTTTCGGGCGAGCGTCCGCGTATCGCCCCACCTGGCCGCAACGGCGTAGTCGCCTTTGCAGTTTCGGGTGATATTGCCAGCCCCGATCAACTTAACTCTTCGTTTAACACGGCGGTTGAGCTTGGCAGTCGCGGTGCCATCTCTGCCGCGGTGCTGGCGCCCGATGAGGCGACGGCGCAAAACAACGTGCTTTCGCGATTTTTCTCGACATTGAAGGAACGCTCGGGCGGCGTTGCCGGCGTGCTCGACGGCGTCATGGATGTTTGGGGACGGCTACTCGTGGGATACGGTGATATCCAAGGCTCAGCCGACGAACTTATGGACGAGATGATTAAAGGCCTAGGAGGGGGCAGCGGCGCGTTGGGCTCCATCGCATCATGGCTCGGCGATACCGTTTCGGCGTCCGTGGCGGCGCTGGGTTTGGAACCGTGCGACTTGCGCCTGCGAAAGCCAGTGCTGACCGATTCCGCCAATATCATTAAGAGTCCGGGGTCTGACATTGCGGGTCTCTCTCAAGCGCAAGACAAGCTGCGAAGTATTCCGTTGGGCGTGACCGATCCCAAGGCGCTTTGCGAGGCGTTGGAATATCAAGTCGAACGCACCATCAGCGGTACGGTGCTCACACTTGCGGAGATTCCTCTGCCCGGCGGCGGCTCCATCCCGCTTACCGTCGATGTCGCCACGCTGGTTGGCGCTCTGGGCGGTGGGTCGTAATGAGTATCCGCATGCGTCTGCGCGAGGAGCGCGCCCAAGCGACGGTGGAGATGGCAATGGTTACGCCCGTTTTGCTGGTGCTGGCACTCATCGTATACAACGTCATGATCTTTGCCAGCGCTGTCGCGCGCTTCGACCGCGTGGTGCCCGACATCGTGTTGGCGCACGCCGTGGCGTCGGAGGGGGAGGGCGACGAAAGCTCTGCCGATGCCTCGGCGACGGTTCAGACTCAAATTCTGAATGCCATGAAAGGCTATGACTTGCAGATCGAAGTGTCGAGCGAGCAAGGCGCGGAGGCATCGGATGGTGGCCTGCTCTCCCTATCCGGTACGTTTAGGACCTACACCTGCACCATGCACTATGAGCCGTGGCCGACTTCTTTCAGCATCGCTGGCGTTCCGCTGGGGGCGCCGACAACGTTGTCGCACGAGCGTGCGGTGACGGTCGATCCATGGCGTCCGGGGGTGGTCATGTGACCGCGGTCTCGTCCTATATCGCCTACGCACGGGCGCTCAACAGGTTGGGCTGGACGCCGGCCGAGTTTGTGGTGGCGGAGTCGTTTACCGTGCGTCTGCGCGGTATGCTGGGACGGCGGCCGATTGCTGCCAGCGGACTGCCGCTTGTCATGGCGTTTCCGCGCTGTTCCTCGGTTCACACCTGCTTTATGGCCTATCCCATAGACATCGCCTTTATCGACCGTAGCGGTAACGTCCTCGAGCGCTACGAAAACGTCTGCCCTTGGCGTATGTGTTCCTGCCCCGGTGCCTGGGCGGCACTCGAGCGCCCTTCAATCATTGTCTCGCCCCCTGCCGTTCAACGGGTGCCGGCATGAGAAGGTGGAGCGAAAACTTCTTTCTGCCGGTTGATGCTTCTGATGTGCCGTTCTATAGCAGCGAGATTGTGGCCGATGTCGCGCTCAAAAACTTTTTTAAAATTCTCGGTTGACCGGAGCGCGTCCTTGGTTATACTAATCAAGCCTTCAAACAAGGCACACCTCAAATGGCTGGGTAGCTCAGTTGGTAGAGCAGAGGACTGA
>CAUASQ010000031.1 GCA_958431945.1 uncultured Collinsella sp.
TGTCGCAGATCATCGCCATGCGCTACGGCACCCTGCCCATCGTGCGCGAGACCGGCGGCCTAAAGGACACCGTGATCCCGTACAATGAGTTTACCGGCGAGGGCACGGGCTTCTCGTTTAGTAACTTTAACGGCGACGAGATGGGCGACGCCGTGTTCCGCGCGGCACGCCTGTTCTGGGACAACCGCGAGGCCTGGGATCAGCTGGTCACGCAGGCCATGAGTCAGGACTTTAGCTGGACGCGCTCGGCCGACAAGTATCTGGACCTGTACTTCTTTATGCATCCGGAGATTGAGAGGCCGGCGGCGGTTGTCAACGAGCCTGAGGCTGCAGCTGAGCCGGTGGCAGTTGAGGAGTCCAAGGCCGAGGAGAAGCCGATTGAGGCTGAGCCCGCAAAGGTCGAGCCTGAGGTGAAGGCTGAGGTTGTTCCTAAGGCAGAGGCCGAGGTCAAGCCCGCTGCAAAGCCCGCAGCTAAGAAGACTACGACTCGTAAGACGACGGCCAAGAAGGCTACGACAACCAAGGCTGCCGCAGCAAAGACGACTGCTGCCAAGGCAACGACCACGCGCAAGCGCACGACCGCCGCTGCCAAGAAGGCCGCCGAAGCCGAGGGTGCTCCTGAGGTAAAGGCCGAGGTCGCCGAGGCCAAGCCGGCCGCCAAGGCTCCGGCAAAGACCGCTGCCAAGAAGACGACCACGAAAGCAGCCACGACCAAGGCAGCCGCAAAGCCGGCCGCCAAGACCACCACGCGCAAGCGCTCTACGACGAAGGCCAAAAAGGACACAACCAAGACAGCCACTCCCAAGGCAGAGGCCAAGGTCGAGGAAAAGCCCGCAGTAAAGGCTGAGCCGGCTCCGAAGGCCGCCGAGGTCAAGGCCGAGACCAAGGCTACCCGGAAGGCAGAGGCTAAGCCCGAGCCTGCCAAGGAGACCCCGGTCTCCCCCGCCGCTCCGGCAGAGAAAAAGGCCCCGTCCAAGAAGACGTCCGTCCGCAAGGCAACGGCCACCCGCAAGCGCCGCTAATCCGGACGATTAAAACTTAATCCTCAACGCAAAAGAGGGCGCCCCCACCAGGCGCCCTCTTCTTGGTTGAACTTCTGCATTAATAAGAGGCCGGTTTACTACGACAAAATGGCTCCAGCTGACCACGGCAAGTAATCTACGAAATTGGCAACGCTTTTACCTGCGGTTTTAATATCACCAAAATGCCTGTGGTTGAGATCATTCAATTCGTCGTAGTAAACCGAAGTACTTTTGTTTGGCTACAAACAGTATCGGTATAGGCGATTATGAATATCGCTATAATTTGGATGGTAAAACGATTTTCTAGGACAACCGTTCGCCGATGGTAAACGGATGTTGTTTATACAGCCTGTGTACAACAGATATAATTATATCCTGTGCGTAAAGCCCATGGCCAGCATGCCATGATTCTATTGAACTGGACCGTACTATGAGATTGATACACAACAGCCGTCTGCCGCAGTTTCGCACTCCGTTTGGCGCTGTGACCACAGGAACAACCCTTTCGCTCTCCGTGATTCTGGAGGACGCCGATCCCGCGCAGGCAACGCTTACGCTGCGCACCTGGGTCGATGAGATCGGTGAGTCTCGGTATCCCATGACGCACGAGGGCGACGGCATATTTAGCGTAGAGCTCAAGTGCACCGAGCCCTGTCTTATCTGGTACAGCTTTATCTGCAATATCGAGGGCCAGCCCGAGGTTCGCCTGGGCGCACCACAGGGCCGCACCGGCGGCGAAGGCGTAACCTACGACTACGCCGAGGTGCCGTCATTCCAGGTCACCGTCTACAAACACCGTGAAAACCGTCCCACCTGGTACGAGCGCGGAATGGTCTACCAGATCTTCCCCGATCGCTATGCCCGCGACGAGCACTGGCGCGAGCGCACGCTGGCCGAGGTCGAAAAACCGCGTAAGGGCATTCAGCGCCGCATGGTCGAGGACTGGAACGAGCCGCCTGTGTACGAGCGCGCCGAGGACGGCTCCATCAAGACCTGGGACTTTTACGGCGGATCGCTCAAGGGCATTCAGGAAGACCTGCCTCGCATCGCCGAGCTGGGCTTTACGGCCATCTACCTCAACCCCATTTTTGAAGCCGCGAGTAACCACCGCTACGACACCGCCGATTACACCAAGATCGATCCGATTCTGGGCACCGAGCAGGACTTTACTGAGCTGTGCGAGGCGGCCGAGAAGCTGGGCATTTCCATCATTCTGGACGGTGTGTTCAACCACACGGGCGACGATTCGATCTACTTCAACCGCTACGGCAACTACCCCGGCGTGGGCGCGTGGCAGAGCGAGGATTCGCCGTGGCGCGATGCGTTTTATTTCCACGAGGACGGCTCGTACGACTGTTGGTGGGGCGTGGGCAATATGCCCGCCATCAATGAGAGCTCCGAACTGGTACGCGAGCGGCTCCTGGGCAAGGACGGCGTCATTCGTAAATGGCTGCGCGCCGGCGCTCACGGCTGGCGCCTGGATGTGGCCGACGAGCTTTCCGATGACTTCCTGACCGAGATCAAAAAGGCCGTGCTCGCCGAGAAGCCCGACGCGCTGCTGCTCGGCGAGGTCTGGGAAGATGCCTCCAACAAGATCAGCTACGGCCATCTGCGTCGCTACCTGCAGGGCTCCGAGCTGGACTCTGCTATGGATTACCCCTTCCGCGACATGGTCATCGGCTTTTTGATGGGCTACAAAAACGCCTACCAAGCTGCCGAGGATATCGAGACCCTGCGCGAGAACTACCCGCGCGAGGCATTATCCTGCGCGCTCAATCTGCTGTCGAGCCACGACCGCCCGCGCATTATCTCGGTGCTCGGCGGCGGCCCCGACGAGTCGCAGCTGCCCGAGAGCGAGCGCAGCAAGTGGCGCCTGGACGAGAACTCCATGGGCCTGGCAAAGAGTCGTTTTTGGCTCGCGACGCTCATGCAGATGACGTTCCCGGGTGTGCCTTCGATTTACTATGGCGACGAGTACGGCCTTGAGGGACTCACCGATCCGGGCAATCGTCGCACCATGCCGACCAAGGAAAACCTGCACGACTTCGATACGCTTGCGATCGTCAAGAACGCATCTGCTGTGCGCCGCGCGTTGCCGTTTATGATCGACGGTGAAATCAAGGCCTTTGCGCTCAATGACGAAGTACTCGCTTATACGCGCACCGGTAAAGACGGCGAGTCCGCGACCGTCATCATCAACCGCAGCCTGCGCAATTCACACCGCGTGACGATTCCGGCGCTCGGCGAATGCGCGAGCGATGTGATTAGCGGTCACGAGTGCGAGATCCACAACGGCACGGTCACGCTCGACCTGTACCCGCTGGGTTCGTCGATCATCTATCACCACGCCGAGCAGCGCCTGCAGGAGCCGCTCGATCACGGTGCGGGTGTTGTGTGCCATATCACATCGGTGCCGACCGACGACGGCAAGCCCGGTACGATCGGCGCGCCCACGCGTCGCTTTATCGACCATCTGGCCGCCATGGGCATGCGCTACTGGCAGGTTCTCCCCGTCAACCCCACGGACTTCTTCCGCTCCCCTTACGCCGGTCCTTCGGCCTTTGCAGGCAATATCGACCTGCTACCCGAGAGCCACGAGGAGCTGGCAGCCGACTTTGAGACCTGGAAGGCCCGCGGCGGCGAGGATGCCGATCCGCTGTACACTGCGTTTAAACATCGCAATGCCGATTGGCTCGAGAAATACTGCGTCTACATGGCCGTTAAGAAGTACTTTGAGGGCGAGTCGCGCCATGATTGGCCGGCAGATGTCGCGCGCTACAACGAGCATCTGATCGACGACAAGCGCTTTCACAACGAGGCCGAGCTTCAGGCGTACATGCAGTACCGCTTTGACCTGGCTTGGTGCGAGCTCATGAACTATGCGCACAAGAAGGGCATCGAGGTTATCGGCGATATTCCTATGTACGTGTCCGACGATTCGGCAGACGCGTGGAGCGAACCCGAGAACTTCTGGCTGTCCGATACCGGCAAGGCGATTGAGATTTCCGGTGCACCGCCCGACAACTTTGCGCCCGAGGGCCAGGTGTGGGGCAACCCGACGTTCCGCTGGGACCACATGAAGCAGAACGGCTATAGCTGGTGGATGGATCGCCTGCGTCGCACGTTCTCGCTCTACGACCGCGTGCGCCTGGATCACTTCCTGGGATTCCACAGTTACTTTAGTATCCCCGCAGGCAAGGCTTGCGCCGAAGGTCGCTGGTTGGCGGGACCGGGCAAGGACCTGTTCCAGACCGCTTATGACGAGCTGGGTCCGCTCAACTTTATCGCTGAGGACTTGGGCTATCTGACGCCCGGTGTTCGCGCCATGGCATCGACCTGCGGTTTCCCCGGCATGGACGTGCTGGAGTTTAGCGACTACGACGTTCGTTGCGGTGTGCATCCCACGCCCGGCAAGATTCTGTACACCTCGACGCACGATACGTCGACGCTGGCCGGCTGGTGTACGCGTTCCTTTGCGGGCGGCGATGAACCGAGCGGTGTTGAGGTGGCGGCCAAGCTGATGAGCGACGCGCTGGCAAGCGACGCTCCCCTGGTGATGATGCCGCTGCAGGATGTCCTGGGGCTTGGCGACGACGCGCGCATGAACGTTCCGGGCGTGGCCACGGGCAACTGGACCTGGCAGGCTGACGAGGCAGACATTGCAGCCGCCGAGAACAAAACCGCACAGCTCCTGCGCAACAACCATAGATTCTGGGGCGAAGCGTGATAAAAGCCCCGATATAGGGTACAGTTACAGACGTTTGAATTTTTGCGGGCAGAGTAATCTGCCCGCTTTGTGCTGAAAAGGAAGTATTATGGCGCGCTACGATTACAAGTGCTCGAGCTGCGGCAACGTGTTTGAGGTTGAGCATCCCATGTCCGAGACTCCCGAGGTCGTGTGCCCCAGCTGCGGTGCCCCGGCGGCCAAGACGTTCTCGGCCAGCGGCATTAAATTTGAGGGCAGCGGTTTCTACAACACCGACCAGCGAAGCGGCGGCTCCAGCACCAACGCCACGAGCGGCTGCTGCGCCAATTGCCCGCATAGCCACTAGAAACCAAGCAGCCCCGCGATCAACGCCGATCGCGGGGCTGTTTCTTTAGCTACCCAGGTTTCCTTATGAGTTGCGGTGAAATAAGGACTGTTTGGCGGGCAGAAGCGGCTTTTCAATCCCTATTTCACCGCAACTTAGTCGTTACTTGTGGACCAGTCTGGCGCAGAAGTGGCCGTCGTAGGAATCGGCGTTTACGGGGACGCTTTGGAAGAGGCCACGATCGTTCTGGCGTACGGATACGAGTTTCTTGGCCTGATCGAACTCGGGGAGTTGCAGAATCTGTGCTTTGGAAAGCGGCGCCACGCTAAAGCCGGCACCCTCGGGAGAAGCAAGGAACGCGTCCACCAACTGTGTGTTCTCCTCGTCGAAGACCGAGCACGTCGCATAAATGAGCTCGCCGCCGGCTGCCACGCGCGTGGCAGCCTCTTTGAGCATCGTCAGCTGAAGCTTGGGTAACTCGGCCGTCACATCATTCTCGGTTAGGCGCCACGGGATCTCAGGATGACGGCGCATGGTTCCGGTGCCTGAGCACGGCGCATCGATAAAGACCGTGTCGAACTTAACCGTCTCGCCAAGCATGGCATCAAACGATGTGAGCACCTCATCAAGCTCGCAGACATCACCCGAAACCGTACGAACGCCCCGAATACCCGCCTTATGCAGGCGAGCGAGATTCAGATCGCACTTGCGATCATGCAGATCGAGCGCCGTATGCTGACGCTCATAGCCCGCACGCTTGGCCTGGCACATCATCACATAGGTCTTGGTGCCACGACCGGCACCAATCTCAAGGCAGCTACCAGGGCGCGTGGCAGCTGTGGCGATAAGCTGCGCATTGAGATCAGATGCCACCGCGGCAGCACGCTCAAACACACCCGAAGCAACGGTAACCTGGGCATCAACCGGGGCATGGCAGCCCGGGAAGACAGGCGCGATGAGCTGCGAGATATACGGATCGGGCTTGGTCGCAAAGGCGTTCTCATGCAGGGCCAGCGGCGCGGGGGCCAGATTACCGGCAAAGCTAAGCGCGCCCTCCGGTGTGTCAAACGAAGCCATAATACGAGCGCACAGCCAACGCGGCAGACCCATCAGGCGCGACAGACGAACCAAGCGTCGCTCAGACTCGTCTACATCGGACGCAGCGGCAAAGTCCTCAACGTTGTCCGCGACCTTATGCAGCACGGCATTGGCCAAACCGGCGGCAGACTTAGCTCCGCTGCGCACCAGCTCAACGCCCTGACTCACCGCAACGCGGCCAGGCGTATGCAGATAGAGCATCTCGAAGGCCGAGATACGAAGCGCCATGCGAACACGCGGCGCGACCTTTTTAGGCTTATCAAGAAACTGGTCGAGCAGCTCGTCCAAAATACCCTGCGTGGCGGCCACACCAAGCGCCAAGCGGGCGGCAAAAGCGGAATCGCGCTGATCAATAGCCTTGGCCGATGCGCGAAAGGACAGCACGTCGCGCGCATACATGCCGCGGCGATCGGCCTCCATCAGCACATCGAGCGCAAGCTTGCGCGCGGGAGACAACTTGTTCATGACAAAACACCCCACGAAAGATCAGCGCCCTGCAGGCCAGCAGCCCAAGCAGAAGCGGCCATAGCACGCTTACCATCGGGCTTAACCTCGAGCAACTCAACCGAGCCATCGGAAAGACCCAGGTAAACACGCTTGTTCTTAACGTCAACAGCGCCCTCGCCAAGCGAGACATCGGCCGGTGCAGCATCGAGCACGCGCACGGTCTTGCCGGCAATCACGCATCGGGCAGGCGCGGTATCGGACGAGGCCAGCACATGGCGCACGCAATCAAGCGCAGCCATCTGCGGATCCAGACGCATCTCCAGCTTGGAAATCTTGGCAGCATGGGTAACGAGCGCCTCATCCTGTTCAGTCCACACGGCGGTGCCATCGGCAAGAGAAGGAAGCGTATCGGCAAGCAGTTTGCCGCCAAGCTCACCAAGCTCCATCGTGAGCGCCTCGGCATGCTTACCGGCAACAGACGTAGACGCCTGGGCACAATAAGCGCCGGTATCAACGCCATGTCCAATACGCATAATAGAAACGCCAGCAACCTCATCACCAGCGAGAATCGCACGCTGAATAGGAGCAGCCCCACGCCAACGAGGCAGCAAGGACGCATGAACATTCACAATGCCGAGCGGCGCCATATGAAGAACCTCATCCGGCAAAATGCAACCATAGGCAGCCACGCAGAAAATGTCAGCCTGGGCAGCCTTGAGCGCCTCAACGACCTCAGGCGTCATACGATTAGCCTCAACAACCGGCAACTCTAGCTCAAGCGCCTTGGCCTTAACAGGAGACGGCTCAAGTTTCTTACCACGCCCACGAACAGCATCAGGACGAGTAACAACAAGCGCAATCTCATTCCCAGCCTCAACAAGCGAAGTCAAAGAAGGCACAGCAAAATCAGGCGTACCCATAAACACAATACGCATAAAGAACGTCTCCCCTCAACCAAAGCCGAGACGGCTACAAATAACAGCGGAAAGCCAAGTACCCAGCCCATCCGCAATAACAATTCAACAAGAACAAATATACCCAAAACCAAAGAAAGAGCCGCAATAAAAGCAGCTCCCTCTCAACAAAGCGCCTATCAGCGAAGACGCCCCTCCCTGGCCCGACGGCACCCGGGCGAACCGAGCCAGAACAACGCAGTCCCCGGTGCTGAGCGCCCACATATCGTCCCGCGCGCAGTTTCGCAGCAAAGCGAGAATGTTTGAGCACGGGATGATATGTGGGCGCTCAGCACCGGGGACGGTGGGACCTACTCCGTCTCGCCCGGTCGAGCGCCGCGGGCCAGGGCGTCCTGGTATTCCTTGACGGCCTTGATCCTCTGCATCGGCTTCAGTCGCTCGAACATGGTGTTACCGTGCAGGTGATCGATCTCGTGCTGCAGGCACACGCAGAACAGATCGCCCGTGGCCTCATAGCGAATAAGGTTGGCATCCAAGTCATACGCCTCGACGACGACATGGTCGGGACGCTCAATCTCGCAGCTAATACCAGGGATGGAAAGGCAGCCCTCGCTAAAGGGCACCAGATGGTCGCTCTGCTCAACAATAACGGGATTGATGAGCACGTACGGGTCGTAGTCGTTCTTGTCGCTGTAATCGCAGTCGATGGTGACGAGCTGAATAAGCTCGCCGATCTGCGGAGCAGCCAGGCCGCAGCCACCGTTCTCGAACATTATCTTCTTCATCTTCTCGGCAAGCGCCTCGATCGCCGGGGTAATCTCCTCGATGACGGCGCACTCCTGGCGCAAACGAGGGTCGGGCGAAAGTACGATTCCGTTGGCTTCCATGGCCATCCTTTCGGGTTGTTACATCAAATCATAGGCATCGACGTCAACGCTCACGCTCACGCCGCGCACAGAGCCCACCTCTTTAAGGCAGGCGTCAATATCATCAGAGACATGGTACCCCACGGGCGACTTCACAAGCAGGTGGAAGCGATAACGGTCCTTGGCTCTCTCGATTACACACGAAGCCGGACCAAGCACCTGGGGCACCGCGCGGCCCGCCCGCAAAAAGTCGGGCGCGGCGGCATGCCAGCGGCGCTTGAGCAGCTTTGCGATGCGACCGATGTAGTCCTGCGCATCATCCGCCTTCGTCGACCACACCAAAATGTTGACCAGGCGCACGAAGGGCGGATATAGCGCGTCTCGGCGCTGGTCTAGGTCGTAGTCGGTAAAGATCGAGCGATCATGCTCGGCAACGGCGCGAATGACCGGGTCCTCGGGCAGATAGGTCTGGATGATGACCTCACCGGGGCGATCACCGCGTCCGGCACGGCCCGCGACCTGCTCCAGCAAATCGTAGGCGCGCTCCCCCGCTCTAAAATCGGGGAGCTTTAACGCAAAGTCGGCATTGACCACGCCCACGAGCGTAACCTCGGGAAAGTCGAGACCCTTGGCGATCATCTGGGTACCTAGCAGCACCGCGCAATCGGCGGCATCGAACCGCTCGAGCAACTTTTTATGCGCGTCCTTTCCGCGCGTGGAATCGGCATCCATGCGAATGATGGCGACGTCCTCGGGCAGCATCTGGTGCAGCGCGTCCTCAATCTGCTGCGTGCCCAGGCCCATTTTTGCCAGGTAGCGGCTGCCGCATTTGGGGCAACGACTCGTGGGTTTCGGATAGGGCTGCACGCGCCAGGACGAACCGCAGGTGTGGCATTGCAGCGTGTGCGTGCGCTCGTGATACGTGAGCGCGGTGGAACAATGATTGCAGGTAGGGACGCATCCGCACTCGCGGCACATCAAAAACGGCGCAAAACCGCGACGGTTGTGCAGCAGCACGGCCTTCTCGCGGCGCTCGACCACGCGTTCCAAGCCTTCCATCAGTGGTTTTGAGAACATGGAGCGGCTGCCGTGCGAAAACTCGCGGCGCAGGTCGGCAATGCGGACCGTGGGCAACACGGCGTGTCCCGGGCGCTCGGGCATCTCGACGCGTGTCCAGGTGGCACCGTTGTACGTGCCGCGGCGGCAGCGGTCGAGGGCCTCTGCAGAAGGCGTGGCCGAACCCAACACGAGTGGACAGCGATAGCGGCGCGCCATCTCGGCAGCGACCTCGCGAGCATGATAGCGCGGGCTGGAACCCTGCTTGTAGCTGGTCTCGTGCTCCTCGTCGATGATGATAAGGCCTAAGTCGCAGAGCGGACAAAAGAGCGCCGAGCGGGCGCCCACGACCACGCGCGCGGCACCGCTGGCGACCATGTCCCACTGGTCCAGGCGCTCGCCGGCAGAAAGGCGCGAGTGGAAGACCGCAACCGTCTCGCCAAAGCGCGAGCGGAAGCGGCCGACGGTTTGGGCCGTCAGCGAGATCTCGGGCACAAGCACGCAGGCCGAACGGCCGGCCGCCAGCACGCGTTCAATCGCCGAGAGGTAGACCTCAGTTTTGCCGGAACCGGTGACGCCATCGACAAGGACAACGTCGCCGTGAGCGTCAAGGCGGGCGCGCTCAATTTGCGCAAGCGCCTGCTGCTGGCCGTTCGTGAGCGCGACCGGGGCCTTGCCGCTTGCCGAGGACAGCGTGGTCTGCTCGCTGCAGCCACGCCAGGCGCGGCGCTCCTCCACCAGCACGACGCCGCGTTTTTCGAGCGCCTTGATGGTCGCCGACATGTTGTTGTAGAGCAGGTTGAGATCGCGCGTCGTGACCGGGCCGCATTGGAGCGCCTCGATGAGCTGACGCTGGCGAACCGCGGTCTTGGGCGGCGTGTAGTCGAAACCCTCGGGCGTGAGCATGACCCAGCGATTTTGGATAGGCTTGACGGCGGGGCGCTCAACCGTCCACACGCCGTCATCGCCCTTGACCACGCGCGGACTTCCACCCGGGGGCAAGAACAAACGCAGGCACTCGGAAAGCGTCGCGACATACTCGCGGCTCATCCAGCGTGCGATACGGGCAGCCTCGACAGTAAAGAGCGGCTTGCTGAGGATAGCCTCGATAGGCTTGATACGCGCGGGATCGAGAGCGCTGTTGCCCTGCAGGTCACCCAGCTCAAACGCAATGTCGACGATATAGCCCGCGGCCGCACGGTTACCAAAGTGGACCAGGACCGTGGATCCGATCTGCGCCTCGTTGGCAAAGGACCGGGGAATGCCATAGGCAAACGGCTCGGACAGCGCACGCGTCGGGATGTCGAGAACCACGCTCGCATAGGCGGCGATGGGCTCAGGTGCAGGCTTAGGCTGAGCCGAGGCAGCGGCAGGCACAGGCTTCACCGGAGCCCGCTCGGGTTCAGGCGAACCAAACAGCGAAAGTTGCTCAGCCATGGCCCCAGCACCTCCTATCCCATACGTCTACAGAAACAAGAGCCCCGCTCTGAGTGAACGGGGCTCGGATACAAACGTTTGCGCAGCGATTACAGCGCCATCGTGCGGGCGCGGTCGATGCGCGCCAAGCAGTCGTCGCGGCCGACGAGTGCCATGGTCTCGCCCAGCGGAGGGCTCACCATGTTGCCACAGACGGCGACGCGCACAGCCTGGAACACCACGCGCTTCTTAAGGTCCATCTGCTCGGGCAACGGCTCAAGCGCAGCGTCGATGTTGGCAGCCGTCCACTCGTCCACGCCCTCGAGCGCGGCCTTGGCGGCATCCAGAATGGCACCCATGCCCTCCTTGGCCAGGCCCTTGTTGACGGACTTCTCGTCATACTCGAGCGTCTCGGCCGTAGCGAAGATGGGAGCGGCGACGGTCACGGCGTCGGCCGGCATCTTGGTGCGCGGCTTAACGATGGCGGCAAGCGCGTCGATCCAATCCTCGCCGTACTCGACATTACCCTCGATGAGACCCGCCTCGTGCAGCTCGGGAACCATGATCTCGTCGGCAAACTGAGCATCGGACATGCCATTGATGTACTCGGCGTTGACCCAGTCGAGCTTCTTGGGGTCGAAGGTCGCCGGGTTCTTGGAGATGCGGTCGAGCGAGAACTTGCTGGCCAGCACGTCGCGCGGGATGATCGTGGTCTCGCCGTCGAGCGACCAGCCGAGCAGCGCCAGGTAGTTGACGAAGGCGTCGGACAGGTAGCCGGCGTCGCGGTACTCCTCCACCGAGGTGGCGCCGTGGCGCTTGGAGAGCTTCTTGCCGTCGGCACCCAAGATCATGGAGATGTGAGCGAACGTGGGCACGGGAGCGCCGAGGGCCTCATAGACCATGACCTGACGCGGGGTGTTGGACAGGTGATCGTCGCCGCGGATGACGTGGGTGATCTTCATCATGGCGTCATCGACGACGGTCGCGAAGTTGTACGTGGGCGTGCCATCGGAGCGGAAGATGACAAAGTCGTCGAGCTCCTTGGCGTCGAAGGTCACCTCGCCGTGGACGGCGTCGTGGATAACGACGTCGCCGCGGTCCTCGGGCACCTTGATGCGCAGGACGTAGGACTCGCCGGCCTCGATGCGACGGCGGGCCTCCTCGGGATCAAGATCGCGGCAACGGCGCTGATAGCCCTGGAAGGGGTCCTTGCGCTCCTGCGCGGCCTTGCGGTCGGCATCGAGCTGCTCCTTGGTGCAGAAGCAGGGATAGGCCTTGCCCTCGTCCCAAAGCTTCTGGGCGGCCTGCTTGTACAGGTCCAGGCGCTCGGTCTGGGCGTAGGGGCCAAAATCGCCGCCCACCTCGGGACCCTCGTCCCAGTCCAGGCCCAGCCAACGCATGGCGCGCAGGATGATCTGCGTGTTCTCGTCGGTGGAGCGGGTGGGGTCGGTGTCGTCGATGCGCAGGATGAACGTGCCGCCGTTTGCGCGGGCGAAAGCCCAGTTATAGATAGCGGTGCGGGCGCCGCCAATGTGCAGCTTGCCCGTCGGTGAGGGTGCAAAGCGGACGCGAACGTCTGATGCCATGGAAATCTCCTCGATTGCAGGATGGATGTCTAACCGCACCAGTATAAAGCATCAAAGCAACCTCCGCACAAAGGGCACCGACCTACTCATTGGGGACAGACTTAAATGACCATTCTTTGGGCAACCTGTCGGCACTTAGGTAAGGGTAGTCATTTAAGTCTGTCCCCAATGAGTAGGTGCGGAAAGGGTGTGAATGTTTGATTTACGCGCTATGATGTGCCCTTGCATAGAGAGCCTGGCGGAATGGTAACGGTCGCCGGGACACGTTTTTGAAAGGACAATCATGTCAGAAGAACTTCGTTCCATCCCACCCCAACACGGGTCCTTCGTATTTACGTCGGAGTCGGTGACCGAAGGTCATCCCGATAAGATCGCTGACCAGATCAGCGACGCCGTCCTCGACGCAATCCTCGCCAAAGAAATAGAGCTCCAGGAGCAGGGTTACATCGCCCCCAACGGCGTGCCTGCCAACGTGGAGAACGTCCGCTGCGCCTGCGAGACCCTCGTGACCACCGGCACCGTCATCGTCGCCGGCGAGATTCGCACCCAGGCCTACGTCGACGTGCAGGAAATCGCTCGCGGCGTTATCCGCCGCATTGGCTACAACCGTGCCAAGTTCGGTTTTGACTGCGATACCTGCGGCGTTATGAGCCTCATCCACGAGCAGTCGCCCGATATCGCCCAGGGCGTCGACGAGTCCTTCGAGACCCAGACCGGCGCTACCACCGACCCGATCGACCTGATCGGTGCCGGCGACCAGGGCATGATGTTCGGATATGCCTCCAACGAGACCAAGACCCTCATGCCCATGCCGCACTACCTGGCAAGCCGCCTGGCCGAGCGCTTGGCCGCCGTGCGCCACGACGGTACCCTGCCCTATCTGCGTCCCGACGGCAAGACCCAGGTCACCGTGCGCTACGAAGACGGCAAGCCCGTCGAGGTCACGACCATCGTCATCTCCACGCAGCACGCCGCCGAGATCGAGGACATGGACAAGATCAAGGCCGACCTCATCGAGCACGTCATCACCCCCGTGATGGCTGCCGAGAACATGCCGTGGGACAACGCGGACATCTACGTGAACCCCACCGGTCGCTTTGTCGTGGGCGGCCCCATGGGCGACACGGGCCTGACCGGCCGCAAGATCATCGTCGACACCTACGGCGGCTACGGCCGTCACGGCGGCGGTGCCTTTAGCGGCAAGGACTGCACCAAGGTCGACCGCTCCGCCGCGTATGCCGCGCGCTGGGTCGCCAAGAACGTGGTCGCCGCCGGCCTGGCCGACCGCTGCGAAGTCGAACTTGCCTACGCCATCGGCGTTTCCAAGCCCCTTTCAATCATGGTCGACACCTTCGGTACCGCACATGTTGCCGAGGACAAGATCGTTGAAGCCGTAGAGAAGACCTTCGACCTGCGCCCGGGCGCCATCATCCGCGACCTGGATCTGCGTCGCCCCATCTACGAAAAGACGGCAGCCTACGGTCACTTCGGCCGAGAAGACGCCGACTTCACCTGGGAAAAAACCGACCGAGTCGAAGAACTCAAAGCAGCCTGCGGCCTGTAATTGGAAACCACCAAGGTCACAACACGCATGCGCTTTCAAAAGAAGTACCGCCCCCAAGCGGTGCTTCTTTTTTATTAATCCGGTGGTGAAGATGCTTCGATATGAGCCTACGCTGCGTCACCAGCTAATGAATTTTGCCATCTAGCAACTCCAACCATGTATCCTTAGTCCCGAGGGGCGGGGCATAAGGTCGATCGCGAGTTCCGCACGAGCCGGAGAGCACTTAATGTGCTCTCCGTGCGAGCAGGACTGTCCGAGCAGGCGACCTTATGCCCCGCCCCTCGGGACGATGGGATAGAAAAGGAGCACCCATGGCAGGCAAGCCGCAAACATTAGCTACGACCTCGGCATTCGAGATCTTGGGCCCCGTCATGGTCGGCCCCAGCTC
>CAUASQ010000032.1 GCA_958431945.1 uncultured Collinsella sp.
CATACGGCGGCAAGGGCATCGGCGAGATCGCAACGATCCCCACGGCGCCCGCCGTACAGAACGCCTATCGCGCATTTGACGGCAAGCTGCGTCCCGATCTGCCCATGGTGGATACGCCATACAGCCGCGTCCGCAACCGCGGGTAGGGTAGGGTGCGGACAGTCATTACTGATGGGCCGTCCGCGCTCAACATCAACTGCATATGCTGCGCCTCTGGCCCCAGCTCCATCGTGAGTCGGGGCCTTTTGTTTGGAGCGCCTCCGCATGCGGAAGCTGCGTCCCAGATTTCGGCTCCAGAATGGGACGTACTTTCCAGACGGGGCTTCAAACGGAAACTGTATCCTGGATTCGACGCTCAGAATGGGATTCGTTTTCCGCTGGCCGGCCGTTTGGAAAGTGCATCCCAGTTTGAGCGTTTATTCCGGGATGCGGTTTCCGCTGAAGGACTCAACCGGAAAGCACGACCCGTTCCGAGACCTGATTCCGGGACACGCTTTCCGCTAGGCCCGCCATCCGGAAAGTGCATCCCGTTTTGAGCGTCCAGGCTAGGACGCGCTTTCCGTTGGCGTGGTCGTTGGGAAAACGCGGCCCAAATAGGGGGGGGCGATCCGGCGATGCGTGGCCTAGCAGCTCCTACAGGTCCACCTCGTTGAGCCATGTCGGCAGCGCGGTCTGCCGGATGCCTGCCGTCTGCAGCTTTTTGGCGAGCACTCCTGCCGAGCGGACCTCGTTCATGGTAAAGCGCAGCAGAGGGTGACCGTAGAGCGATAGGTGCGCCTCGCGCTGTCGTTCGGCAACGAGCGCCTCGGCGGTGGTGCGTCCGGCCAGCATGGTCTGGTCGGTATATTTGATGAGCCCGTCGAGCTCGCCCAGCGTGAGTTCCCGCGCCTGGCGCTCCCAGGCAAAGTCCGTTCGTATGGGCTTGGCCGAATCGAAGGGGTCCGTCAGCTCGTATTGAAGCCAGTCGGGCGCAAAGCCCGTCTCGATCATGATGGCTCGGGCGACCGATTCCCCGCCGCTCTCGGCGCGGGCGTCGGCATATCGAAGCGTTGTGAGGGCGGTGCGAATCGCGCGACCATTGCGGGCAGTCGCTCGTTGCTCAACGGCCTCCATCAGCTGTTCCGACGCAAGGCCGAGCTTTGAGATCGCCGAATCGGCAATGGACATGCCGTCGGCAAAACCAGTTTGCAGCAGGCAATCTGTGGCCGTTTGGATGGGCGGCGTTACCGATATGCCGGCTCTGCGTATTGCTCCGGCTGGCTCAATCTGGTGTCGCTGAATATGTGCGCCCGGACGAGCCGACGGCTTTGTCGAGCTGCAAACATGCACGACGTTCAGGTGTCGCCACGAGACCTCGAGCCCCAGCAGGCAAGCTGCCGAAAACGAGCAGAACGTCCAATCGGGATGGATGATCGCAAGGGCGCGGAGGATTTCGCAATGGCGTTGCGCTCGGTTGAGTTCATCCCAGCGCGTTTTTCGCGCAAACAACCCCGGCATGGGCGAGACAACCGTGCCGCTGGTGCGCCGAAGGAGCGCTTTTCGGATCGCCGTGCTCGGGGGAATCAGGCAGCGCCCCTCTTGTTCGGCTTGAGTGAGCAGTTGGTCGATGAGCTGGTCATTGCAATGGGTCATGAGCTACCGCCTCCTTTTGGGTAGCAAAAACGTATCAGCTGGAACTTGCCGCTCAGCTGACCAAAAGCTGACCAAAATCTAACCATGCAGGTAGATGACCTGCTTTTGACGACATATTTCTTGTTTGAATCGGTGGGCGGTAATCGGCGACCTTGAACGGTAGCGAGTTATGAAGAATGGGTAAGTTTCGGGACGTGTACTTTTTTGAAAAAGAGCATTCTATCTGCTGTTTTGTGTCTCTAGATCGCATGTTTGAAGGTCTGTGATAAGGGCGACGGATTGTCGTCTTGTATCTGCGGAAACAGTGATCCGGAATTGACGTTCGGAATGGGACGCGCTTTCCGGATCGCCCTTCAAGCGGAAACTACGGCCCAGTTTTTGGCTCCAGAACGGGATACATTTTCCGGAACGGTCCACGTGCGGCGGTGTATCGCCCCTTTTCGTGCGCCGCTTGTCGAATTACGTTATAGCTAGCTATATTATAGGAAGGTATAATATAGCTAGCTATAACGTAAGGGAAGGATGGCCCTATGTTTATCGGAAGAACAGCGGAAATGTCCGAGCTCAATCGACTGTATGGCACGGACTCCTTTGAGATGCCTGTGATTTACGGCCGCCGTCGCGTGGGTAAAACGCGCCTTATCACAGAGTTCATCCAAGGCAAGAAGGCTATTTACTTTCAAGCTCGTCGTACCAATGCGGAGGCAAACCTGCACGGCTTTAGCCAGGCGATACTTGCAGGCTCGGTTGGTGCTGCAGGCGTGTCGTTTCGTAGTTTTGACGAAGCGTTCGATGCATTGGCCACCATGGCTCGCACGGAACGTTTGGTTGTCGTGATTGACGAGTATCCCTATCTCGCCCAATCGAATCCCGAGATCAGCTCGTTGCTGCAAGACAAGATCGATCACCTGTACAAAGAGACCAAGCTCATGCTTATCCTGTGCGGGTCGTCGCTTTCGTTTATGGAAGAGCAGGTGTTGGGCTACGAGAGTCCACTATACGGTAGGCGTACGGCCCAGTTTAAGATCATGCCGCTCGATTTTACGACGACCCTCGGCCTGTGGCATGGCATGGGTCGCGAAGACGCTGCGGTTTGCTATGGCATGACGGGTGGCATTCCTGCATATATCGAGAAAGTCGATCCTGCCGCACCGCTCAAGGACAACATCAAACGTCTTTTTCTTACTCCTACGGGCTATCTCTTTGAGGAGCCGAGTAACCTGCTATTGCAGGAGTGCCGCAATCCCGAGCAATATGATGCGATCGTGCAAGCAATTGCTCAGGGGCGCTCGAAGATCTCGGAGATTGCGAGCTCTACGGGAATCCCTGCGAGCAACGTAAAGAGCTATGTGGATAAGCTGGCGTCGCTTGGGATTGTCGAGCGCGAGCTGCCCCTAAACGAGACGAGCAATAAGCGAGCCGTGTATCTGCTGAGCGACCAGATGTTTAGGTTCTGGTACAAGTTTGTTCCGCAGAACATTGGGCTGATTCAAAACGATATGGCCGAGATGGCGTATGAGCGCATTGAGCCACACGTATCGGATTACATGGGTACGGTCTTTGAGCTTATATGCAGACAATACGTGTATGAACTCGCGCGGGCGGGCCAGCTCGATGTGGTTCCGGCGAGCGTTGGGCGCTGGTGGGGGACGGATAATCGCACGCATACGCAGGAAGAAATCGACTTGATTGTTGACGATGGCGAGGGCACTGCGCTGTTTGCGGAGTGCAAATGGCGCAATGAACCGGTAGGCGAGGATGTTCTGGAAAAGCTCGTGTACCGAAGCGAGCTCTTTAGGCGGCAGCATAAAAGCTACGTGATCTTCTCGAAGCGTGGCTTTACGCAAGGATGTCAGGAAGCTGCGGCGAGCAGGGGAGATGCCAAGCTGATTTCGTTTGCCGAGATGTGCGAGCGGAGATAACCAAGCGCGCTCTGATGTGATGCTCGGAATGGGATGCGCTAAGGATGCCAAGCGTAAAACCTTCAATGAAAATGGCGTAAAAACTACATCTGTCATGGCGTAAAAACTACATTGAAAGTAGCGTAAAATCAGCATTGAGAATGGCGTAATTTCGCATATCGCATGATAGAGAGGGACGGCCGTCTATGGATGCACCAAAGAGATTGACCCAAAAGGGATATAGGCCCCGGCTCATAGAGGAGCGCCTCGACACCCTTATGCGGGCGTTTGGCTGTGTGGAGATCAACGGCCCCAAATGGTGCGGCAAGACCTGGACGGCGCTCTCTCGCTCGGCGAGCGTCTCCAGGCTCGATGAGCCTGCGCAGCGTGCGGCGGCAGAGGTCGACCCAAGCCTGGCGCTCATCGGCGATGCGCCACACCTGGTCGATGAATGGCAGGAGGTGCCCGAGGTTTGGGATGCCGCCCGGCGTTTCGTGGACGCGAGCGGCAACGAACGGGGGACACTTTTGCTCACGGGCTCGACCGCGCTCAAAAGCGAGGAGCGCAGCCATGTTCGTCATTCCGGCACGGGTAGGATCGCCCGTCTGTCAATGCGCCCCATGGCCCTGTGTGAGTCGGGCGACGGCGAGCCGCTCGTGTCACTGGCAAGCCTCTTTAAGGGCGAGGATTTTGCCCCTCAGCGTCGCGAGAGCACGGTGGATGACGTCGCCCGCTGGTGCTGCAGGGGCGGTTGGCCTGCAAATCTTGGGCTTTCGGAAGATCTTGCGCGAGAGACGGCAAGCCAGTACGTGCACTCGGTGCTCGACGTCAACGTGCTGGACGAGGGCATGTCGCCCGAGCTTGCACACGGCCTTTTGCGAGCTCTTGCCATGAACGAGAGCCAGGCTGTCACGTACAAGACGCTCGTAAAGGACGCCTCGTACGGTGAGGCGGGCCCCGACGAGAGGACCATCGCTGCGTACTTGGACCTCTTCAACAGGCTCAAGCTGACCGAGGACCTGTGCGGATGGGAGCCGCCCATGCGCTCGAAGGCCCGCGTTCGCGTGCGCCCCAAGCGCTACTTCTGTGACCCGTCACTTGCGGCGGCGTTGCTGGGGGCTACCCCTGAGCGGCTGCTTGGCGATATGCAAACGCTGGGGATGCTCTTTGAGAATCTCGTCCTGCGCGACGTGCGCGTGTTCCTTTCCACCTACGGCGGTGTCGACAACAGTGTCCATTATTTCCGAGATGAGAAGGGCCTTGAGGTCGATCTGATCGTTGAGCACGACGGGCGCTGGGGAGCCATCGAGGTCAAGCTGAGTGATGCGAAAGCAGACGATGGAGCGAGAAATCTCAAGGCGCTGGAGAGGAAAGTGCTCTCCAATCCTGCCGCCCAGAATGCCGCGCCGGCGTTTTTGGCGGTCGTGGTTGGAAAGGGGAGCATTGCCTACACACGCGACGACGGCGTGGCGGTGATTCCCATGGCGGCACTTGGGGCGTAGTGGTTTTGCGGGCGTGCCGTGCTTCCTTTACCGAAAATCCATTTGGTAAACCAGATGCTCGCGGATAGAATAAAGTTGACGGCAGCCCAAGGGTGATAGCTGGGCAGCGCCGTTGCTTGGTCAAGAGGTCAGTGCCTTAATGGCAGCGACTTGTTATGCTTCGAATGCTGCTTGAGTGCCTCGGAAAGTTCGATAAGCGCCGTGAAGAGCGAGACCAAAGCAACCAAGAGTTCTACGAGCTCTGATGGGCCCGGGATGACCGCTGATTCAAGTCACCGGGCCTAAACTTTTTCACGCATTTGAATAGAGCGGGCGACTTTCTTGGGGCCGTCTGCATGGCGAGTGCCTGGCGTATGGCATTGCGCCCTGCTTTCATGTCCGCACGGGCGCCTATCCTTACGGCAATGTAGCCGCCTGTGTAGTAAGCGGCCAGCAACGGAGAAAGGCCCTAACCGTGTCAGCTGAAAAGACGCCGTGTATCTCGGCTATCGATACGACGAACTTTGCGCGCCAGATTGTGCTGGACTTTGAGTTTGCGCCGGTGCCAAAGCAGCGCCAGCGACGTGGGCTGCGTAATGAGATTATCGAGGTCGGCGCCGTCAAGCTCGATTACCACGGCAACGTTATGGGCGAGTTCTCGCAGTTTGTGCAGACGGAATTTACCGAAGGCGTTGCGTTTTCCGTCCGCGAGCTTACGGGGATATCGGCCGTGGACACTGCGATGGCCGATCCGCTCTACATGGTAATCAAAAGGCTCAGCGATTGGATCGGTCGCTACTCCGCACAGGTAGTTTGCTGGAGCGGGGCGGACCGTCGACAGCTTTTGACCGAGTGCCAGGCAAAGCACATCGATCTTTCCGCATTTCCTACGGATTGGGCCGACCTGCAGGCGTTTTACACCTCGATCATGGACGTGGGCAGCCACGGGTGCGTCTCTTTGAGTGACGCGGTGACGTGGTTTGGCATCGAGTTCGACGAGTCGACGGGTCACGCCCACAGCGCCCTTGCCGATGCGCGCGTGACCGCCAAGCTGCTCAAGCAGGTGATGGACGGGGACTACCGCGTGAGCCCGCGCGCCCAGGAAGTCCGCCAGCGGTGGGGGATGGGCGAGCGAGCTCAGACGCGCCTTTCTAGCAAGTGCCCCGAGCTGGGCGACCTGCTGCTGAAGCTGAAGGCGGCGGGAAGGTAGGGGCGTTAGCTGTCTGCATGGCGCGTGCCTGTCGCGTATCGTTACTCTTCCTGCTGCTTGGCAGGCAAGATGTAGACGTTCTCGGCGTCCACGGCGATCTGCGCGGGGCGGTTGTAGAGGGTGTCGATCTCCTTTACGCTCTGCTTGAACGGCGTGACGTCGGGCGTCTTTGCCTGATGGAGCTTTTCGAGGAGTTTCTCGGATTGCTTGTCGTTGAACTTTCCGATGCTCTCTCCTGCGCCTTCGAGCGCCTCGTCGATGAGTGTATGGTCGCCCACGGGGGTCTTTGCGATGGCGTGACCGAGCAATTTGCCCGCGGACGCGATACCGCCCAGCAGTGCCGCATCGACGGTGTCGACAGCCCCCGCTTCGAGTGCGTTGTAGCAGTCGGTGTAGAGCTCGCGGTACGCGATCGAATCAGCCTCGATCTTCGCAGTGGCGTCCGCGAGCTTTGCGGGCTCGAAGTTCTGGGCGAGCATGGGTTCGAGGAACAGCGAGAACGCGTGGATGTAGGTGGCGAGCTGGCAGTCTTTGAGGTAGTCGAGCACCTTGTCGAGGCGTCTGCCCAAGCCGTCTCGCACCTCGATGAACCCTTTCTTTTTCAGATCCGCCTGTGCCTGCGAGCGGAAGAGTTCCATGTCCTGCGCGGACGACTGCTTGATGTCGAGCACCTTCATATGGGCGTTTGCCATGTAGGTGGCGTTGCCGTAGTTGAGGCCGTAACCGTTGAGGATGTCTGCGAGCGTCTTGAGGTTGCCACGCATGTTGGCCTTGTCGCGCTGACGCATGTACTCGAACATTTCGTCGACGGACTCCTGGATGGAGTCGAGCTTTTGGTTTATCTGCGCGATTGCGGCTGCCATGAATAGCGATGTTGGATCGTAAGGCACCTGCGTGACGCTCGTGGCGATGTCGCCCTCGACTACGTGGAAGCGCGCCTGCCCAAGGCCCTTGGCGGCGTCGCGGTAGCCCCCTGTGAGACCGCTGCCGTCCTTGAACGTGTTGAGTTCCGACGGATCGAGCGGGTTACCATATTTGTCAGTCGCCTGGAGCAGCGTGGGCACACTCACCGTGTTGGTGACGGTGCGAAACATCGAGCGGAGCGAGGCGAACGCCACGCCGAGTTGGGGAATTCGCTCGAGCGGTAGCTTGATGGCGCCGGAGACGTCCACCCGCTTCTGAGTGAGCGCGAGGTGGATTTTGGTCGATGCGAGCTGTTTTGCCACGAGCTCCTCTCGGCCGTCGTTCGCCGAGGGTTTGGTCTCGTTGTCTGCCATAGCGCGCTCCTTGCTTACGTTGATAGTCGTGGGCATTATCTCATCGCCTGGTGGCTTGCTAGAGCGGGGTAGAGGCCGAGCGTCTGGCGAAACTCGTTAACTGATTGCATTTCAGCGGATTGGGTTGATTATAAGAGAAGGACGGCTATCCATCTGCCCTTCCCAGTTGAGTTCGCTTTGAGCTACTGTTCGTGCCTATGCTGCTTGGGCTCAAGCCTTCTCGCTGCCGTGAAGCAGGCCGTGGCCGCCATGGCCAATGCGATGCTGGCCATCCAAGTGGAGTCGCCGGTTGCAGCGAGCTTTGGTTCATCGGCTGTCGTGCGTCCCGACTTTTTTGTAGCCGCCTCGTCGGCGTCCTTTTCAGGAGTGGCAGGATCACTTTTGTTGTCGCCGGGTGAATCTACGTCGGTCTTTCCGCCCGCCTGCTCCCCTTGGGCCTTCCCCTCCACGGTGAAGGACGCATCGGTCGCCGTCCCGTCCTTCCAGACGGCCGTGACGGTGTGTCCGCCGCCGGCGAGCGTGTCCAGGTAGGACGGCCTGAGCTCGATAATCGTGCTGCCCCTGGTTGCGGTGTAGTTCTCGGCGGAGACCTCAGTTCCGTCCACGAGGAGACGCGTGAACTCGTCGAGAGGACCGCTGAAGCGGAAGGTCAGACCGGCCTCGCCGTCCTTTGCATACGCCTGCCCGTCGCCCTTGGTGGCGGCATACAGCGGAGCGGTCACGTCGAAGGTGACGTCCCCCGCGTCGTCGACATCAAAGGTCTGAACGCCGGTCTTGCCGTTACGCTCGGCGTAGGCGGAGCTGTAGACGAAGGTCTCGTGGCCCGTCTTGTCGAGGACCGCGAGGGCTTGGATTTTAAACGAGCCCATCGAGAGCGACGTGGGGAACTCGATTTCGATATAGCCCCTTGCCGCATCGTAGCTGCAGCTCAACGTTTTGCGGGTCTTTAAAGAGTTCGGGTCCTCGACATAGCCGGGGTCGCCGAGGATCGGGGAGACAGACTTTACGCCGTCCGCGTCGCCTACATTGCAATAGATACGGAGGATCCCGCCGACGGGGACCCTCTTCGCGGAGATGGAAACGTTCGAGACCGTGGGCGGGTTCCGGTCGATCGCGCTGCCGGTCACCTCGAAGCACAGCTCGCTCGGGTCGCCAACCGAGAAAGTCGCGCCCGAAATGCCGTTGGCCCTGGCGTAGGAACTCTCGTACACATCGGTCTCGAACCCTAGGCCATCGGTGACCGAAAGGCCGATCAGCCTGTGCCTTCCGATCCTATTGCTGTCGAATGTGAGGTCAAACCCGTCGATAGACGAGCCTCCGTGATAATAGGCTGACGAAACAGAGCAGCCGTCGTCCGAATTCTCCCAGCCCTGCCGCAGTATGGGGGAAACGGAGCGAACGCCGTCGGCATCGGAGACGGTCCAAGAGATGTGGAAGTCGGCACCGGTTGCGACCTCCCTGCTCGAGAGCGACACGGAGGACACGGTCGGCGGGTTTTGGTCCTCGGGTCCCTCGGTCACCTCATACTCGAGGGGGTCGGTGGTGAAGGTCGGACAGTCGAGCCCCTTCTCCTCGGCATACGTCGTGTCGTAGACATCGGTAACCCATCCAAGACTATCGGTCACGCCGAGGCCGATGATCCGGTACCTGCTGGGCCGGTCGCTCGGGGAGGTGGAGATATCGAAGCCCGCGGTCGTGTTGCCGGTCGACGAGAAGGCGAGACGGGAACTGATTCCATGGTCTCCGGTATCGTTTTCGACAAGGACTTCGACTATGGGCGTGACGGACCGTACCCCGTCAGGGTCATCGACGCTATAGCCGACATGCAGCGTGGAGCCGGCCGTGACTGTCGTCGCGGATATCGTCACGTTGGAGATGCTGGGCGGGTTCGGGTCCGACGCGGCTAGGGCGGTTGAGGGCAAAGCAAGCGCTACGGTGGCGGACAGCGAGGCGAGCAGGCTAAGCGCGAAGCGCCTGGAGAATTTCAAGGAGGTCATTGGTGGTGCCGATCTTCCATAATTGTTGCAGCGATACCAGTATATCTTTGGCCCATGCTAGCCAGATGTTCTTTCCGCGAACGGCTCGTTAGTTTAGAGACGGCATATGGACGCCTGTCTCGTCCACGTTTCTCGTAAGGGCGATTATAAGGACATGAAGAGACTTTCTCGGAACAATCAATTGGGGATATCAAAGAAATGCTGGACGCCTCCTGATCGCTCAATGCCTTTGAGGTGAAATGCGGCGCATCGGCTACGTTGTTGAGATCATTTATCGAGCGATACGTCATTCCAGCTGAGGCCACCGTCATGAGGCTTCTGTTCCTACACCCCCCCCCGCAATCCCGCGCGCGGCACCCAACAGCGCGTACTCCCTCTCGCTCCACTGGCACAGCTCGGCAGTCTCGACGGCGTCGCGACACAGGTCCAGAAACACCTCAGCTCCCTCGCAGAAGCACTCGCGGGCAAAGTCACCCGAACCGCTTGCGACGCACGTGCCGTCGGCAAACAGCTTCCAGCTAGACAGCTCGCGCGAGTCGTCTCCAAGCAGCTTGATCTGCAGTACGTGCGGGTCGCCGGCGGTGTAGAGCTCTTTCTCGAGCGCCTGCACGGTAAAGCGCATCTGGTGGGGGAGACTGCTCTTGACCATGGCCGAGGCATAGCCGTTCGGCTTGTCCAGAAGATGCATTCGTTTTGGCTTGGCGGCTAGGTTGTGGAAGTTGCGCTCACTGCGCACAGAGAAATTGTCCATACGGACTCCTTTCATCGATGTTGGCAGGGCCACCGTGCCTCTTGGCCGGTTGGCGTCGGGATCGTGGAGCCAACTCTCTACCCCGACTCTGGATAAAACGCGCCCGCTGCTTGCGGGCACGATGGAGTCTATCAGCACGCGCGGACAAAAATCAACCCCGTGCGGCAATGAGCGCACGGGGTTGATCTGGTCTACGACCCTCAATTATTGGCATTTGTTATTCGTCGTCTCCGTCGTTGGGGTCGCCCTTGAGGGTGTTGATGTCCAGGTACTGGTTGTCGTCCTCTTTTTGCTGCGTTGCCGATTCGGATGCGGTGGGGCCGCGGAACAGCTGGAATCCCTCAAACGCAATGACGCCGAGCAGGGCAATGACAATGGCGATAAATGCAACCTTGACTGCCTGCGGAAATTCCGAGAAACGCAGCGCCTTTTCCTCGGCGTAATAATCGGCGAAGCGCTCTTCGCCCGCGCTTTTGGTATACGCCGGTGCGGACGCGGCCTCCGGGTCATATTCCGGTGCAGGCGTGGCAGCGTACGGATCGTTGAGATAATCGCTCGATGCGGTGCCATAATCCTCGGTCTCGATGCGACCGGTGTCAGCATGGCCATCGGAATAATCGGAATATGCCGCACCGCCCTCATAGTCCGCGGCGCTCGTGTTGGCGGCAAAAAGCGGGTTAACTGGAACATCGAGCGCCGGCATGCCGGTAGAGGTCTCATCCAGATCGGCTGCAGCCCAGGAATCGTGGACAACCTGATGGGCAACGGGCTCATCGAGCCTTGTGACCGGAGGCTTGCGTGCCGCAGGAACAGGCAACTGCTGGGCGCTGTACATAACAGTGCTGTCGGCCGATTTGCCCTGCGTCGCTGCAGCGAGAAATGCCGCCGTCTCGGACGGGTCGCTTGCGGGGCGGGGAGCGGGTGTGGGCGCCGAAGTGGGTGCGGGCGTAGGCGTGGGCGTCGAAACAGCCGACTGCGCAGGAGTCGGCGCAGATGCGGTCTTAGGCGCAAGTGCGGGATTGGGGTTTGACGGGCGAGCCCCGCCGCCCATGAGTTCGTCGGCGGTCCACGGGCGATCATCCATCACGTCGTCAAGGCTCAGCGAAAACAGGTCGTCTTCACCCTCATCGAACATGCGGTGCACATGTCCACCAATTGCCGGAATCAATCCGCGACCGGTGCATGATGCCTTGCTCAACGCCATTCTGTTCCATCCTTTCGAAATACTAATGACATCGATTATATGGAACTTCCCAAGCGGCTCGGTCTTGGATTCGTGCTTTCCAGAACTCGCGCCCAAAAGGGGAGGGGCAATCCAGGCGAGTGCCTACTTGTCGCCGGCCGCCGCCTTGGCCTCATTGAGGTAGCTATAGAAGCTGTACTTGGAGATGCCAAAGAACTCGCAGGCGCGCTCGCTCGACTTGGAAATGAGGAAGGCGCCGCGACGGTCTAGGTAGCCAATGGCACGAATGCGCTCGTCTTTGGTCATGAGTGCCGCGGGCTTGCCCACAAACTGCTCGCACTCGTGCAGCAGGTCCTCGAGCAGGTCGCCGATGTTCTTGGTAATGGGCTCGGGCTCGGTATAGCCCGTGCCGCCGGTGCCGGTAAAGGCGTCGAGCGAACGCTCAAAAGCCTTCATAAGCGTAATGTCAAAGTTGATGCCCAAAATGCCGACGGGCTTGCCCTCGTCGTTGCGGATAAAGATCGTCGACGATTTGAGCAGCTTACCGTCGGTGGTTTTAGTGAGGTACGGCTCGCGGTCGTGTACGTCGGCGGTGCCCTCGTGCATGGACTCAAACACAATATGGCTGGGGCCGTCACCCAGTTTGCGCCCGCTGACGTGGCCGTTTTCGATCACTACGATGGAGTGGTCCACGTCCTCGGTCTCCAGATCGTGGACGACGACTTCGCAGTTGGGGCCAAATTGGAGCGCCAGACCGTGTGCGAGGCGCTTGTAAAACTCAATCTGTGCGGGGGTCATGGGTACCTTCCTAAAAATTAGTTTGGGCTCACTGTGCCATAAACCACACATGACCGCAAACAAATCCATCAACAAGGCAATTCATGACCGTTCGGCGGCGAAAAAGTACCGATTACGGCAACAAACAATTCGTTAGGTATACCAATCAAAAAGTGTGATAGAACATTACTAACAAACTTTTTGTTTGGCATCCACATAAAAGTTCAGTCGTGTGATTGGGATCGGGCTGAAACGCGTATGCGGGGGCCGGCAAGAGAGGACTTAAGGAGTTCACCGTATGGCCGATAAGATCCAGTGGGCGGGCAACACGATGCCCAAGAGCGATGACAAGCACTTGGGAATCATGAGCCTCGACCATGTGAAGAAGGCCCGTGCCTTCCACCAGTCGTTCCCCCAGTACACCGTCACTCCGCTTGCCCGCCTGGACGGCCAGGCCGCGCGCCTGGGCCTGTCCAACCTGTGCGTTAAGGACGAGAGCTATCGTTTTGGCCTCAACGCCTTTAAGGTTCTGGGCGGCTCGTTTGCCATGGCCAACTACATCGCCGACGAGACCGGCAAGGACGTTGCCGACTGCACCTTCGACTACCTGACCTCCGATCAGCTTGCCAAGGACTTTGGCCAGGCCACCTTCTTTACCGCCACCGACGGCAACCATGGCCGCGGCGTGGCATGGGCTGCCAACAAGCTGGGCCAGAAGGCCGTCGTGCACATGCCCAAGGGTTCCACCAAGCCCCGCTTCGATAACATCGCCGCCGAGGGCGCCACGGTGACCATCGAAGAGGTCAACTACGACGAGTGCGTGCGCATGGCTGCCGCCGAGGCTGACGCCTGCGAGCGTGGCGTCATCGTTCAGGACACCGCCTGGGAGGGCTACGAGAAGATCCCGTCCTGGATCATGGAGGGTTACGGCACCATGGCTTCCGAGGCTGCCGAGCAGCTGCGCGAGATGGCCATCAACCGCCCGACGCACGTGTTTGTCCAGGCTGGCGTGGGTTCGCTCGCCGGCGCCGTGGTGGGCTACTTCACCAACCTGTATCCCGATAACCCGCCCACCTTCGTCGTGGTTGAGTGCGCGCCTGCTGCCTGCCTGTACAAGGGCGCTGCCGCCGGCGACGGCGATCCGCGCATCGTGGACGGTGACATGCCCTCCATCATGGCCGGTCTGTGCTGCGGCGAGCCCAACATTCTGGGCTGGGATATCCTGCGCAACCACGCCACCGCCTTCGTGTCCTGCCCCGACTGGGTCACCGCTCGCGGCATGCGCACCCTGGGCGCTCCCGAGAAGGGCGACCCGCGCGTCATCTCCGGCGAGTCCGGCGCTGTGACCACCGGCCTGGTCGAGACCCTCATGCTCGATTCCGAGTACGCCGAGCTCAAGGAACTCATCGGCCTGGACAAGACGAGCTCTGTGCTCTGCTTCTCCACCGAGGGCGATACGGATCCCGACCAGTATCGCCGCATTGTTTGGGAAGGCGAATATCCCACTTGCTAATCGTTGGGGCGGAGTAAATAGGTATCGCTCCGCCACCTCACAGGTAGATTCCTTCGTTTGAAAGGTTATGAACAATGGCTAAAGAACTCGATTTCGACGCTATCAAGGCTGCTGCTGAGTCTCATCGTGCTGATATGACTCGCTTCCTGCGCGCTATGATTTCCCATCCCTCTGAGTCCTGCGAGGAGGGTGAGGTTGTCGCCTGCATCAAGGCCGAGATGGAGAGCCTTGGCTATGACGAGGTCAAGGTCGACGGTCTGGGCAACGTCATGGGCTTTATGGGCGAGGGCGACAAGATCATCGCCATCGACTCCCACATCGACACCGTCGGCATCGGCAACATCGAGAACTGGGATGCCGATCCCTATGAGGGCTACGAGACCGACGAGATCATCTACGGCCGCGGCGGCTCCGACCAGGAGGGCGGCATGGCTTCTGCTACCTACGCTGCCAAGATGATGAAGGACATGGGCCTCATCCCCGAGGGCTACAAGATCATGGTCGTCGGCACCGTCCAGGAAGAGGACTGCGACGGCATGTGCTGGCAGTA
>CAUASQ010000033.1 GCA_958431945.1 uncultured Collinsella sp.
GCGCTCATCGCCGTGGGTTGCGCGCTCGTGCTGTTTATCGCTGCCGTCGTGGGCTACGTCAACCGCAGTGTGGACGTGGAGCTCAACGGCCAGAAGACCGCGGTGCGTGTGGGCTCTACGCTGCAGAATCTCATCGACGACCAGGAGTTGACTGACACCTACGACGCAGGCGACCTGCTGGCCGTCGATGACAGCGTGCTCAAGCGCCATGGGGGCGAAAAGCTGTCGGTGAAGGTCGACGGCAAGCGCGTGAAGCAGGGCAAATGGGATAGCCGCGAACTCGAGGGCGGCGAGAAGGTGACGGTCAAGGATGGCCGTAACACTTACGAGAAGCACGAGGTTCAGGCTACGGTTATCGAGCCCAAGCTCAAGGTCGAGGGCACGGGCGCTATCGAGTATGTGCAGACATGGGGTGTCCAGGGCCGATCCGAGGTGTGGGTTGGTGAGCAGTCAGGCAAGACGCAAGACCGCGGCGAGGTTGTGCCCGCCACCGATTGCGTTGTTACGTGCGCCAGCGTGGCGCCCAAGGGCAACAAAAAGTACGTGGCACTGACGTTTGACGAGGGTCCGAGCGGCGCCACCAAACAGATCTTGCAGGTGCTCAAGGAAAAGGGCGTCACCGCGACGTTCTTCCTTTCGGGCGATGCGGCCGAGGCCTCGCCTGCCACGGCCAAGGCGATTGTCGACGCCGGGTGCGAGATCGGATCCAACAGCTACAGCGACGATTCGCTCAAGGGTCAGGACCGTGAGGCGGTACGCGAACAGATCACGAAAGGCACCGATGCGATTAAGTCGGCGACCGGCGTGAAGACGATGCTGCTGCGTGCTCCCTACGCTGCCTTTGACGAACAAAACTGGATTGATGCGATGGACCTGGTCTCCGCCGTGGTCTCGTGGAATATTGACTCGGGCGACTGGCTGCTCAACGGTGCCGACGAGCAGGTCTCGACGGTGCTCGATTCGGTGACGCCGGGCAATATCGTGCTGCTCACCGATAGAGACGAATGCGCCGAGCAGACACTCGAGGCGCTGCCGCAGATTATCGACGGCCTCATTGCCGACGGCTACAAGATCGTGACGCTCAGCGACCTGGTCAAGACGGACACGTCGTTGAGCAAAAAGCTCACCTCGCTGACGAAGGCCACCATGCCCAAGGACGCCGTGTTCCCCCAACTCCCCGAGGACGACGACGCCACAGAGTAGCCATCGGGGACGTGCTTAAACGACTGGTCGTTTAGGGCGGTCTTAATCGCTTTGTCCCACCGTGCTCATCTGGCTCTATGTCACGGATACGTCAGCGTTTGGTATGCCTGCAATGTGCAGCGCATAAATTCGGTGCCGCAGCGCGATGCTGATGCTATAGTTACTGCGGTTAATGAGGGTCAAGAGAAAGGTTACAGGTGAAATCCAAACCTCGACCATACAGTCGATGACCCCATGCAGGTGCTTTCTGCGCATGCACGGGGTGTAAGTGCCGAGCGGCGTGCCGCCCGCGCATGCGTATACATATCTAAAAGTCCACGGATTGCGTGCCGGCATGGTCGCGCGGTCCGCAGGAATAATGATGGGGAGCACCATTGAATTATCTGAGTGAGATGCTCAAATTGCCGGTCTTGGACGTCGACGGCGAAAAGCTCGGCGTGGTTAACGATTTTGGCATTGCAACCGGCGAAGTTTTTCCGCACGTGACGTCGCTCGCGTTCCGCGGTCCCGGCAAGACGCCGTTTATGATCAGCTGGCGCAAATGGGTCGACCGTATCGACGAGACGGGTGTACACCTTAAGACGTCGGCCACCGAAATCCGTTTTTCGTACCTGCAGCCGACCGAACTCCTGCTCGCCCGCGACGTGCTCAACAAGCAGATTGTCGACACGCAGGGCATGAAGGTCGTGCGCGTAAACGACATCAAGTTTTCCATGTCGGGCGAAAACCAGCTGCGCCTGCTGGGTGCCGAGGTCGGCGCCCGCGGTCTGCTGCGCGCGATCAGCCCCACACTCGAGCATGTCGTCGAGGGCTTTATGAAGCATCTGGGCAAACCGCTCAGCGAGGACATTATCGCCTGGTCTTACATGGACCTGCTCGATCGCTCGACTAAGAACATCCAGCTCTCGGTGTCGCACAAGACGCTTGGCGAGCTGCATCCTGCCGACATTGCCGACATTATCGAGCAGCTCGACCCGCGCCTGCGCGCGCAGGTGTTCGCGCAGCTCGATACGGCACAGGCCGCCGAGGCCATCTCGGAGTTCGATGACGACGAGCTTATGACCGAGATGCTCGAGGGCCTGTCCGATACGGACGCATCGTCGATGCTGGCCATGATGGACCCGGACGACGCTGCCGACCTGATCGACGAACTCGATTATGAGAAGGCCGAGAAGCTCCTGCGCCTGATGGGCGTCAAGGAGGAGAAGGCGATTCGTAATCTGCTGGGCTACGAGGACAACACCGCCGGCCGCATCATGACCTCGGAGTTTGTCTCCCTGCCCGCCACGGCAACGGTCGGTGACGCCATCGAGGCGATTCGCGAGCTCGACGAGGACTTCGAGAGCGTCTACTACGTCTATACCGAGGATCCGAGCGGCATGCTGACCGGCGTGCTTTCGCTGCGCACGCTGATCGTAGCCGACCGCGACGCCACGCTGGGTCAGCTGGCCTATCGCGACCTGGTCTATGTGTCGCCCGACGAGGACCAGGAAGATGTGACGGACGAGATGACCAAGTACGACCTGGTTGCCATCCCTGTCTGCGACGAGAACCGTCATATCCTGGGTATCGTGACCTTCGACGACGCCATGGACGTTATCGCCGAGGAGCATCAGGAGGACCTGCAGATCGCCGGTGTCGGCTCGGGCGATAGCGCGTCGGATGACTCGACGAACGTGCTCAGCTGGTTCGTGCATCGCCAGTACTGGGTTGTTGTATGGGGCATCGCGTCGTGCATCATGGCGACCGTGCTGGGGACGGCGCTCGGATCCGCGCATCTGGTGGTGTTCCCCATGTGCGCCATGCCGCTCGTGCTGCTGGCGGCCTCGCGCATGGTGTCGTTCGTCAAGAACTACTTCTTGGAGTATGACGGTCACGACGACGAGCCCAAGCCGTATCTGGGGTTCTTCTTCCAGAGCACGGGCATGGGCCTGATTCTGTCACTCGTGACCTACCTGTGCGCCCAGCTGGTGCGCACCGCTGCGTTCCCCGATGCGCCCATGTTTGAGGAGCAACTCTTTACCGGGTGCTTTAATATCGCTGCCATCATTTGCCTAGTTGGCAACATGAGCGCCGTGATTTACCTGATGGTGCTGTTCTGGCGTGACGAGCATGACCTCAACACGTCGGGCACCGCCATGAACGTTATTGCCGTCATGATCTCGTGCGTAGCGTACTGCGCCGCTGCGGTGCTGCTCACCGTGTCGGTCATGGGTTAGGTGGTCGCGTGCAAAATACCAAGCAAAAGTCGGGCACCAAGCAAAAGTTGACCATCGCGGCCATCTTTGGCGCTATGGGTCCCGGTCTGCTGGCGGCGCTTTCGGGCAATGACGCCGGCGGCATTGCAACGTATTCCAGCGCGGGCGCCAGCTATGGCTACAAGATGCTCTGGATGCTTCCCGTCATGACTGTGCTGCTCATCGTGACGCAGGAGACCGCGGCGCGCTGCGGCTGCGTCACGGGCAAGGGCTTGGCATCGCTCATTCGCGAGCGCTTTGGCGTGCGCAAGAGTGTACTTGCTATGGCGGCGCTGTTGATCGCCAACACGGCTGTGACCATTTCGGAGTTTGCGGGCATCGCCAGCGGCCTTGCCCTCTTTGGCGTGCCGGCGAGCATTTCGGTGCCGCTGGTGGCGCTGCTGGTGTGGATGCTTACCATGTCGGGCAGCTTCCAGCGCATCGAGAAGATTCTGCTGCTGGTGAGCTGCGTGTTCGTGACCTATATTGTCGCCGCGTTTATGGCTGGCCCCAACTGGGGTGAGGTCGCGGTCGACCTGGTCGTGCCTAACATTCAAAATGACCCCAGCTACGTGTCGCTCGTGGTCGCGACGATCGGTACCACCATCGCGCCGTGGATGATTTTCTTGGCGCAGAACAACGTGGTCGATAAGAACGCGGGCGAGGACGATATCGTGCTGCAGCGCATCGATACCGTGAGCGGCTCGCTTGCTGCCGATGTCATTGCCGGCTTTATTATCATCACGACCGGTACGGTGTTGTTCCCGGCGGGCATTCAGATTAGCGATGCTGCCGATGCTGCCCGCGCGCTGGAGCCTATTGCGGGTCAGTGGTCCACGGTACTGTTTGCCTCGGGCCTGGTCGCGGCGAGCTTCTTGGCTGCCTGCGTGCTGCCGGGCGTTACGTCGAGCGCTATCTGCGAGGCATTTGGCTGGGAGCGCGGTGCCGACCGCAGCTGGGACGAGGCCCCGGTTTATCGCGGCATCATTACGGCCATCATCGGTATCTCTGCCGTGCTGGTGCTTATGCCCGGCGTCGATCTGTTCCAGATTATGATGACCTCGCAGGTCATCAATGGCGTGCTACTGCCCGTGGTTCTGGTGTTCCAGGTGGTTATCGCCGCCGACCGTCACATTATGGGCGCCAACCGCAACGGCCGCGTGTGGAACGTGCTCACTTGGGCGACTATCGGCGTGATTACGGCGCTCACGGTCGTCATGTTTGTCCTGCAAGCGATGGGCTACAGCGCTTAACGCCCACTTTTGCTTCCGAACAGGCCGCAGCGATGGGCTGCGGCCTGTTTTTTGTCTGCTATAGGGTGTTAGTTATATAGCAATGGACAAAAAATGCCAAATATGAGTACTGTTGCTAAGTGAATAGCATTTACATCCTAAAAGATAATGAACATAGCCTTTAGTATGTTCATTAAAATTGGCCCCAATACGCCTTAAACCAGTCAGGTTGGCTGCTTTAGGGGGTTGTAGGGGTCGCTCGGACGTCATTTTGGGTGGTTTTGCCTGCTATTAAAATGGTAACAGTACTCATATTTGCCCTTTTTTGCCCACAGACCTTTGAGGGTGCGGCGAAAAGGGCTTGTTTTGATTGTTTGGGGCAGGCACGAGGCGCGGAAACGATGTCTGGAGCGACGGAGCGGCCTGGAATTCATCCGTAGAGGTCTTCATTGGCTGCGCCAGGAGTGTCCCTAACTGCCGGAGGGGATGTCTGCCGTGGCAGACATCCCCTCCGGATGTGGGAAGTTTGCGCTGCAGGTTACTTGTCGGTGCCCAGCTTGTGCGGCTTGAAGGCAAGCGCATTGACGAGTGCGTCGGTGGCAGACTTGACGGCTGCCGGCTGCGGATCGTTGACGTGATCCTCGGGGTGTACGGGCAGGTCCTTCTTGACGGCATCGTGGATCAAGTTGAGGTATTCAGTCACGCCAGTGGTCGATAGGTGCGTGCCATCGCCATCGAACAGGTCGTTGCGGTTGGCACTGTATCCGTACCAGTCGATAACGCGCACGTTCTTGTAGCGCGTAGCGGCGTTGACGATGGCCTGGTTGGTAGAGCCAACCCACGGCTGCGGGCTGCGCGTGTTCACAAACACCACAATACGCTTATCTCCTGCATCGGCCATGATGGCGTCGATCTGGTCGTCGGTTACCAAGCCGTTGGTGCCCAGGGCAAAGACCACGATCTTGCCGGCAAGGTTCTGCTGGATATAGCCCTCAAATGTCGCGCGGCCCGCATCAAACTGGCGGCCCTTTTCGGCATCGATATGGCTGTGCGGGAACACGCCGTCAAAGGTGTCTACGGCACGCAGCGACACGGAGTCGCCGATCATAAGCAGATCGTAGGAGCCATCGGGGAAGCCGTCGTTGTCCTTGTCGGTGTCGTCGGCCGCCTGCTGGTCGGTGGGCGCGGTGTTCTCGGCTTCCTTGTTGAGGACTTCGGCGCCCTCGCCGCTCAGCGCAGACGTCTCGGGCACAAAGATCAGGCCGCCCAGTGCAACGACCAATACGACAGCGCAGGCTGCGCAGACGGGGACGTGCGTGCGTGCCCAGTTGGCGGGCGTGGTGGTGCCATCGCGGAATTCGGCGACGGTGCGCCCAAAGGCGCCCTTCCTAAACGGAGTCTCGATAAAGCGATATGAGCATTCGGCCACGGCGACCACCAACAGCACCTGCAAAATGTACTGCCACCACGGCGTATCGTTGATGTTGGCGACCGGGTTCATGAGGAGCAGCAGCGGATAGTGCCACAGGTAGATGCTGTAGGAGCGCTTGCCAACCCACACGAGTGGCTCGGCGGACAGCGCGCGGGCAACCATTCCCTGGGGCTGCACGCAGGCCGCGATGACCATGAGCGTGAGGATCGAGCACAGCAGCGTGCCTCCGCGATACTGGAAGGCGGTGTAGCCGTTGGTGAGCGCGACCATGGCGGCAAGGCCAACCAGACCCACGACGCCCAACACATCGATGGATGCGGGCGAGGACCAAAAACGCACGAGGGCGCTCGGCTGTGCCGGGGCGGTCTCGGCTGCTTCGTCGGCCTTCTCGCCAGGTTTGCCCTCGGCGTTCTTGCCGTGCTTGGCGGCGCCAGCCAGGCGATTGAGCCCCAAACGATGAGCGAGACGCACCGGCGCCAGGTCGCGATCGGGGATAAAGGCCATCCAGGCACCCAGCAGCAGCGAGAACACGCGGGTGTCGGTGCCGTAGTACACGCGGCTGGGGTCGGCGACAGGGTTGTAAAGCACCATCATGGCTAGGGCAGATACCACGGCAAGGCCCAGAACCACGCGGCGCGTGTTGGGTTTGCTCACATGCATGGATACCATGGCAAACAGCAGTGGCGGCCAAATCAGGTAGAACTGTTCCTCGATGGCAAGCGACCAAAAGTGCGTGAGCGGCGAGGGGTCGCCCAGAGCATTGAAGTACGAGACATTTTGGGCAATCTGCCACCAGTTGTTGAAGAACAGCAGCGACGGCAGGATGTCGGGGCGCATCTTGGTGAGCATCACGTGGTTAAAGAGAGTGCACAGCGCGCAGGTTACCACCACGACGGTCACCACGGCGGGGACCAGGCGACGGATGCGGCGAATCCAGAAGCTCTTAAGGTCGATGCGTCCGGTCTTAGCGACTTCGTTGAGCAGCAAGCGCGTGATCAGATAGCCCGAAAGCACAAAGAAGATCGTGACGCCAAGCAGGCCGCCCTGCGCCCACGTGAGGTTAAGGTGATAGAGCACCACCGCGACGACGGCGAGCGTACGCAGGCCGTCAAGGGCAGGGATGTAGCGGGATTTGGGGCGAGCAGGCGTCTGCTCCGCGGCGGGAGTGTTGGCGCGGCCCGCGTTGTTGGCAGAAGCACGATGGGGGCTCACGGTGCGTCGCGGTTCGTTGGCACGGCGTTCGCCCTTCACGCGTTCGTGCGGCGCCGGCTCGTTGCCCGTGCGGCGTCGACCGCGCGAGCCCGATTGCGAGAGTTGTTCCATAAAACATCATCCAATGACGAGAATAATCAGCACGCCTTCATTGTAGCTGCCTGCTCCTGTGAATGCTTGCTGCTGGCGCAAGCTCAAGCGCGCGTCCACATCAAAGTGAACTAAAGTTATAGGGGGTGCGAGAGTGCACGATCGACGGCTGCGGTGGGCATAAGGCCCGCAGATGAGGAGGTTTCCATGGCAGATCGCGGCATCGTTGCGGTGTTCGGCAGCATGAACATGGACCTTTCGGTGGCGTGCGAGCGCATACCGCGTGCGGGCGAGACCGTCGGCGGCAGCGGGTTTATCGCCAACGCCGGCGGCAAGGGCGCCAATCAGGCCGTAGCTGCCGCGCGTATGGGCGCTTGCACGCACATGATCGGCGCGGTCGGTCGCGACGCGTTCGGCGCGTCGCTCGTGGCGGGGCTCCAAGACGCCGGCGTGGACTGTGACTTTGTAGTGCATCGCGATGATGTGGAGACGGGAACGGCGACCATCATTCGCTGCGAGGGCGACAACCGCATCATACTGTCACCGGGCGCCAACCATGCGCTTGCGGGCGCGGACGTTGCCTGCGCGCTGAGGCGTCTGGTGGCCCATGAGCTCGACGGCGACGCCAGCGAGATTGCCCCGGCTGCCGGAAGCGTCTTTATCGCCCAGGGCGAATGTGACCTTGCGGCGACGGCCGAGGCGCTTGTTTGCGCTCACGAGCTGGGGTTCTATACGGTCTTTAATCCAGCGCCTGCCTGTGAGCTGCCTGCGGAGGTCTGGCCTGCGGTCGACCTGGTCTGTCCCAACGAGACCGAGTGCCAGGTTCTGACGGGCATTCTGCCCACGGATGATGTGAGTTGCGTCGCCGCGCTCAATGCGCTGCTCGACAAGGGCGCCGGCGCTGCGGTCATCACGTTGGGCGGTGCCGGCTCGGTTACGCTCGGCGATGGCGGTGAGCTGCTGCGCATGCCGGCACTTTCGAGTACGGTAGTCGATACCACGGCCGCCGGCGATACGTTTATCGGCGCGTTGGCGGCGGCTCGCCTAGAGGGCTTGCCGCTCTTTGAGTGCATGGCCGTGGGTGCTCGCGCCTCGGCAGTGACAGTGTCGCGCCTGGGCGCTCAGCAATCGATTCCCACGC
The DNA here is from genome assembly GCA_958431945.1 of uncultured Collinsella sp. Taxonomy (GTDB): domain Bacteria; phylum Actinomycetota; class Coriobacteriia; order Coriobacteriales; family Coriobacteriaceae; genus Collinsella. The sequence continues at coordinate 8,548 of CAUASQ010000033.1, forward strand.
GCGCCGAAGTTGAACATTGGTTTAGTTAAACGATAAAGACGGAGAAGCGGAGTAGAACAATGGCAATCAAGAAGCTGATCCTTGATCTGGATATGGGTGTGGACGATGCGATGGCGCTTGCCTATGCCATCGCGAGCCCCGAGGTTGAGCTCGTGGGCATCACCACGTGCTTTGGCAACGTGCGCGTCGAGCAATCGGCGCACAATTGCCTGGCGGTGCTCGATCTGCTGGGTCGCCCCGAGGTTCCGGTGTACCTGGGTGCCGACCGTCCTCTGCAGGCGACTGAGCCCTATACGCCGCCGGCGTCCACCGCGCTCATTCACGGCAAGAACGGCATCGGCGGCGCGAGCGTGCCCGCGTCGCCCTACGAGCCGGTGGGGGCGACCTCGGCCGACGGCAACGCTGCGGTCGATTATCTGATCGATGCCGCGCGCACTTATGGTCCCGATCTGGTCTACGTAGCGACTGGCCCGCTCTCCAACCTGGCGCTCGCCCTGGAGCGCGATGCGGCGGCGATGATGTCCATCGGCCGCGTGGTCGTGATGGGCGGCGCCCTTACCGTGCCCGGTAACGTGAGCGCGGGCGCCGAGGCCAACATGGCGAGCGACCCCGAGGCAGCCGACGCGGTGCTGCGCTCGGGCCGTAAGCTCACCATGGTGGGTCTGGACGTGACGCATCGCGTGGTGCTCACACGCCGCGACATTGCCGGCTGGACGGGCTCGGGCACCATGGCTGGCTGCGCATTTGCGAGCATGGTCGAGCACTACATTGGTTCGTACGAAATGAACGCGCCCTACCTGGGCGGCTGCGCGCTGCACGATCCGCTGGCGGTTGCCGTGGCGATCGACCCCACGCTCGTAGGTGCGCTCGGCTGCAACCTGCGTGTTGATCTGCTGGGCGAGTACCGCGGTCGCACCATCTGCGATGAGCGCCGCCTGTCCGATCCGGACAAGAGCGCGCTTGTGGCACTGACCGTGGATGCTCCGCGCTTCCTGTCCGAGTTCAAGACACGTATGGCCCGTGTCCTTGGCTAAATGATTTTCACGCCCGTCCTAAATTAGCTACCGACTAAATGTGCCCGTTGGGGGAATAGTCGCGCCATTTTGCTTGACAACAGGCTAAACTAGCTCATAAACGTTTACTACTCTGTTTAGATTGAATTTGCGGTCGTTTAGCTGCCGAGCCATCGAGTCCCGATGCTCCGCCACGGCCGTTGCTAGGGGGAACAATGGCCAAAGCAAGTGTTCGCGAGATTAGCCGCATCACCGGTTTTTCGCCTGCGACCGTGTCCAACGCGCTCAACCGCAAGCGCAGCGTAAGCGAGGAGACCGCCAAGGTCATCCTGGAGTGTGCACAGTCGCTGGGCTATCAGCAGTCGACGCAGCTCGAGAGCATTCAGTTTGTGCTCGCGCGCAAGACGGGCGCCATTCTGGATGAGAGCACCTTCCATCCCGCGGTCATCGAGGGCGTGGAGCGCCAGGCGCGTCGCCACGGCATGAGCACGAGCTTTGTCTCGCTCGACTTTAGCGACCTGGACGCCGTGCGCCCGCAGGTCGAGGGCCTGATTGCCGATCCGGCCGCCGCTATTGTGCTAATGGGTACGGAGTTGGGCGAGGAGGACTACGCTCTGTTCGCTAACGCGGCCGCCCACCTGATTGTGCTCGATGGCTGGAGCGATCGTCAGTACTTCGATGCCGTAGTCATTGCCAACACCGATTCGGTGCTGCGCGCCGTGGACTACCTTATCGAGAAAGGTCACAAGCAAATCGGCTATCTGGCGGGCGACCTTCGTATCCGCAACTTTAAGGATCGCGAACGCGGCTATCGCCAAGCGCTTGAGGATGCGGGCCTTGAGGCCAATCCGGCATGGCGCGTCACGCTGGGCACCACGCTCGAAGGTGCTTATCGCGACATGGGCGCATGGCTCGACAGCGTCTCGCGCGACGACCTGCCGACGGCTTTCTTTGCCGAAAACGACGTGCTCGCCGTGGGTGCTATGCGCGCGCTCAACGAGCACGGCATTCGCGTGCCCGAGGATGTCTCGATCATCGGCTTTGACGATCTGTCTTTGGGCGCCTTCTCCAACCCGCCGCTCACCACGGTGCATGTTCCCAAACACGAGGTGGGCGAGATCGCGGTGCGCCGTCTGGTGGGCAACATCCGCAATCCCAAGAGCTATACCTGCAAAACGGCCGTATCGACCTATTTTGTCGAGCGCCAAAGCGTACGCGAGATCTAGGCGGAACGGCGCCAGAGCTCAGAGCGGAAAAGTCCGCCAAAGTCAACCATACATAACGCTACCAAGAGAGGGTTCTTCGGAGCCCTCTTTTTGTTCCCCTTGTATGTTCAGAGTGTTTACATACCGTTTAGGCTGATTTCTCTACCGTTTACGGGTATTTCGCGTTAAACTTCTAAACAGAAGAGTAAAACATTTAGTAAACAGAACAAAACGAAACACACGTCTGTTTACTGAACATGTGATTAGGGGAGGACGTACATGGACAAGATCAAGCTCGGCTTTGTGCCCACGCGCCGCAGCATCTTTAGCGCGCCGGACGCGATCAAGTATCGCGGCCTGACGGCTGATCGCCTGCGCGAGATCGGCGTCGACATCGTGGATATCGACGACATCAATGACGAGGGCCTGCTGTTCGACGACAGCCATATCGAGCCTATCGTCAAGAAGTTCCGCGCCGAGGGCGTCGACGGAATCATACTGTGCCACGCCAACTTTGGCACCGAGTACGTTTGCGCTCGCCTTGCCCGCGAGCTCGGCCTACCCGTGCTGCTGTGGGGCCCGCGCGACGAGCGCCCCGAGCCCGACGGCACGCGCCTGCGCGATAGCCAGTGCGGCCTGTTCGCCACCGGCAAGGTCCTGCGTCGCTTCCAGGTTCCCTTCACCTACATGACCAACTGCCGCCTGACCGACCCCGAGTTCGAGCGCGGCGTTTGGGACTTCTTGGCCGTGTGCAACGTGGTCAAGACCTTCAAGCACACCCGCATTCTGCAGATGGCCACCCGTCCGTTCGACTTCTGGTCGACCATGTGCAACGAGGGCGAGCTGCTCGAGAAGTTCAACATCCAGCTTTCGCCCATCCCCATGACCGAGCTTGTCCAAGCCGTGCGCGACGCCCAGGCCGACGAGCAGGCCATGACCGCCATGCTCGCCCACATCGCCGACAGCTTTGAGATCTGCATCCCCGAGGACAAGGTCCCCGCGGTCGCCAGTCTTGCCATCGCCATGAAGCGCCTGGTCGAGAAATACGGCTGCAACGCCGGAGCCATCCAGTGCTGGAACGCTCTGCAGGACGAGCTGGGCATTATGCCCTGCGCCGCCAACGCCATCCTCAACGAGATGGGTATCCCTATCGTCTGCGAAACCGACATCCACGGCGCCATCACTGCGCTCATGGTCGAGGCAGCCGATCTTGGCCGTCATCGCGGCATGTTCGCCGACTGGACCGTGCGCCATCCCGATAACGAGAACGGCGAGCTGCTGCAGCACTGTGGCCCCTGGCCCTGCAGCTGCGCGGCCGTCAAGCCCAAGCTCACCTACCCGCTGGCTTTCGACCACCCCGGTGCGCTGACGGCCGAGGCCAAGCACGGCGACCTCACCCTTGCCCGCTTTGACGGTGACAACGGCGAGTACTCGCTGCTGCTGGGCAACGCCCGCGGCATCGACGGCCCGGCAGGCATGGGCACCTACCTGTGGGTCGAGGTCGACAACCTCAAGCGCCTCGAGGCCAAGATCGTTGAGGGTCCCTACATCCACCACTGCGTCGCTATTCACGCCAACGTGGTGCCGGTGCTCTACGAGGCGTGCAAGTACCTCGGCATCGCCCCCGACCTGTACGACCCCATCGAAGAAGACGTTAAAGCCTACCTGCGAGGAGAGTAGAAATGGCAACTATCGAAGAGCTTGAGTCCCTGCGCTGGGACCTCCGCCGCGATTGCGTCGATATCATCATGGCTGGCGCCGGCGGCCACATCGGCGGCGACATGTCGGTGATCGACGCCCTCATGACCCTCTACGCTAACCACCTCAACATTTCGCCCGAGACCGTCGACGATCCCAATCGCGACCGCTTCGTGCTCTCTAAGGGCCACGCCATGGAGGCCTACTACGCGGTGCTCTGCCACGAGGGCTATCTTGACCTCGACGACGTCAAGGCACGCTTCTCCAAGTTCGGCAGCCCCTACATCGGCCACCCCAACAACAAGCTCAAGGGCATCGAGATGAACTCGGGCTCGCTGGGTCACGGCCTGCCCGTGGCCGTGGGCATGGCGCTCGCCGGCAAGATGGACGGCCGCGACTACCGCGTCTACACCATCATGGGCGACGGCGAGCTTGCCGAGGGCTCGGTCTGGGAGGGCGCCATGAGCGGCGGCAACTACCAGCTCGATAACCTGTGCACGCTCGTGGACCGCAACCGCCTGCAGATTAGCGGCAGCACCGAGGACGTCATGAAGCAGGACAGCCAGGAAGAGCGCTGGGCCGCCTTCGGTTGGAACGTGCTGTCCATTCCGGGCAACGACGTCCAGGCTATTGACGCTGCACTGACGCTTGCTGCCGAGACCAAGGGTAAGCCCACGGTCATCATCCTCAACACGGTGAAGGGCTATGGCTCGCCCGTTATGGAGGACAAGGCCGCCTGGCATCATCACCTGCCCAACGATGAGGAATATGCCCAGATCATCGCCGATTTCGCTGCCCATAAGGAGGCCATCAATGGCTAACAAGATCGCCAATCGCAAGGTTATCTGCGACACGCTGCTCGAGGCCGCGAAGACCGATAAGGACATCGTCGTCCTGTGCTCCGACTCCCGTGGCTCCGCGTCGCTCACGCCGTTCTTTGATCAATATCCCCAGCAGTCCGTTGAGGTCGGCATCGCCGAGCAGGACCTGGTGAGCATCGCCGCCGGTATGGCTTCGTGCGGCAAGAAGGCCTGGGCTGCCTCGCCGGCGTCCTTTGTGACCACGCGCTCGTATGAGCAGTGCAAGGTCGACGTCTCGTACTCCAACACTAACGTCAAGCTCATCGGCATCTCTGGCGGCGTGTCCTACGGCGCCTTGGGCATGAGCCATCACTCCGCGCAGGATATCGCCGCCATGAGCGCGATTCCCAATATGCGCGTGTATCTGCCGAGCGATCGCTTCCAGACCGCCGAGCTCGTGCGCGCCTTGGTCGCCGACAACAAGCCGGCCTACATCCGCGTGGGCCGCAACCCGGTCGAGGACGTGTACACCGAGGGCGAGTGCCCGTTTCAGATGGATCGCGCCACCTGGGTGCGCCGCGGCACCGATGTGACGATCGTCGCCACCGGCGAGATGGTTCGCCATGCCGTGGTCGCCGCCGACCTGCTGGCCGAGCAGGGCATTTCGGCAACGGTGCTCGACATGTATTGCGTCAAGCCGCTTGACGCCGAGGCCGTGATTGAGGCCGCTGGAGCCACGCGCGCCGTCGTGACTGTCGAGGAGCACAGTCCCTTCGGCGGCCTGGGCTCTATGGTCGCGCAGGTGGTGAGCGAGCATTGCCCGCGTCCGGTCAAGTGCCTCTCCCTGCCCGACGCGCCGGTCATCACCGGCACGAGCCCCGAGGTCTTTGCGCACTACGGCCT
>CAUASQ010000034.1 GCA_958431945.1 uncultured Collinsella sp.
GGGTGGTTTAAAGCTGGCCGCTGCGCGGCCAGCAGACTAAAGTCTTGAACAAAAACACGCCGCTTAAAAGCGGCGCATTCTTTCATATTCACATTTGAGTGTATCAGCGAACCCAAAAGGTTGCGCAACGAATGGGCAAATACGAGGCGCAGGCGGACCCATCCACGCGATAAGCGGATGAAAAGCAGGTTTGTTGCACAACAAATGTATGAACGCGCGCCCAATTATGAGTGCCCCGTGCGGCAGGCCGACGGGACATGCCGTGGGGCTGGCGCCGCCTAGATCGCGCGGCGGGCCTCAATAGCACGGCCAAGCGTAAGCTCGTCGGCATACTCCAAGTCGCCGCCCACGGGAAGGCCGCTCGCAAGACGCGATACCTCAACGCCCAATGGCTTGATGGTGCGAGCAAGGTAGCTCGCCGTAGTCTCGCCCTCGATGTTGGGGTTGGTGGCGATAATGACCTCGTGGATGTCCTCGTGGCCCAGGCGCGCCAGCAGCTCGCGGATATGCAGCTGCTCGGGACCGATCTTGTCCATGGGGCTGATCACGCCGCCCAGCACATGGTACAGGCCATGGTAGCTGCCCGTGCGCTCGATTGCCTGAACGTCGCGTGGCTCGCCCACCACGCAAATGCGAGTGGTATCGCGCATCGGATCCTGGCAGATGGAGCACTCGTCGGCCGTGGCGTAGTTAAAGCAACGGCTGCAAAAGTGGACCTCCTGCTTGACCTCCAGGATGGCCTCGGCCAGGCGGCGGGCCTCCTCGGCATCGGCCTCGAGCAGGTAATAGGCGATGCGCTGGGCCGACTTGGGACCAATGCCCGGCAGACGGCCCAGCTCATCGAGCAGTTTTTGCAGACTGTGATTCGCACTCATATATATGCGTGTCTTAGAACGGCATGCCCGGGATGTTGAGGCCGCCGGTGATGGCGCCCATCTGCTTGTTGGCGAGCTCGTTGACGCCGCGGACGGCCTCGTTGACGGCAGCCATGATCATGTCCTGCAGCATATCGACGTCCTCGGGATCGAGGGCATCGGGGTCGATGGTGAGGTTGACGAGCTCCATCTCGCCGTTGACGGTCACCTTGACCATACCGCCGCCGGCAGAGGCGTCGACGGTCTGGGACTTGAGGTTCTCCTGCGCGGCGGCAAGCTGCTCCTGCATCTTGCGAGCCTGCTTCATCATCTGCTGCATGTTCATACCGGCCATGATGGCTCCTTTACGTGCGGCCGCGCGACAAGCTGCAAGGGCAGCCGGAGCACGGCGGGACTTTCAAACTCAAAAATCGTACCACGGCGCGGGGCAAGCAAGCGGGGCGGACGTGTTCCCTCAGTCGATATACATGTCCTGGAGTGCAAGCCGCGCCCAAAGATTATGCAAAGTTGAATAATTCGCATCTGCATAATATTGAAAGCTAAATCTTGTAGAGCCGGAATCCGGCATTTTCTGCATCCAGCTAGATAACAAAATGCCGAACCGCTGCTCGAGGCGGCGCTCATGATGGCAGGGTATAATTTGATTGTCACAGACAGCAATTTGGAGGTGCCCCATGAATGCCCCCGACGTGCTCCAAAACATCCGCTCAAAACACCCCGTTGCATATGTGGTTCTCTATCTCTTTGTCGGCTGGGCATTGCTGGTTATCATCACCCATGCTATAGCCTTTGGAGCAGAACTACTGATAGCCAGCTCGGACCAGCCCATCGTCAAATGGGAAGCGACCGATGAGTGCACCGACGGAACTCGAACCATTTACTACAACAGCCCGTCCCTCTACCAAGAGTTCAAGGTCAAGATAAAGGACTCCAAGATTGTCGATGCCGAAATGGGCTCTTTATTTACAATCGGAGCAACCGTCAACGCCGAGCAAGTCGAGTACACGGACAGCCACGCGACGTATCGTATCGACCTCAGCACCCTAGGCCGACCGTCACGCACCTGTCTGCTCGAATGCGATATACGCGGTACCGCACTACACATGTCCGAAATACAGATGCGCCCGGACAAAGAGACCTCTTCGTGAGCAGTATGCCCGCCCGCACGGTTACTCCACCGGCTTGAAGATGGTGGCCTGGCCGAAGACGCTGCGGATGAGGGCTTTGGCCTCGTCCTCGGTCTGCGGGATGCTCGGGGCTGCGCCCTGGTGGCCGAAGGGACTGCCGGCGCCGGGATTGGACTCCCAAGGGGCAGCGGGGGCGTCCTCCTCTTTGGGGGCAGTTGCAGCGGGCTTGGGCGCGGACGCCGCACCCGGCACGTCGAACGGGGGCAGATCGCCCCCGCCGGCATCGGCAGCAAAACCGCCGACCATGGCATCGTCGTAGGGAACCTGCTCGGATTCCCACGGTGCAGACTGCGCAGACGGCTGAGCCTTGGGAGCGGACGCGCGCTCGGGCGCACGGGGCGCGGGCTCGGTCGGGAGCTTGCCCGTGGCAGGAGCGCCGGCAGGGTTGTCGGAGCGCAGCCAGGGGGCCTTAGCCAAGTCGGATGACTTGGGCGCAGGCGCGGCAGCGGGCTTGGGTGCGGGGACCGGAGCAGCCGGTTTGGGCGTGGCGGGCTTAGGCGCCGACGGGGCCGGTGCCATCACCGGCGTCGCTTGCTGCTGCGGAGCGCTGGCGCTCGAGGATACAGGGGCCGCCGAGGACACGGGTTGCGGGTCCGCAGATACCGCAGCCCGTGCAGATGGAGAATGCTCCTCATGTTGAGGAGCCGGCGTGCCACCCCCATCCAGGACATAGTCGACGGTACGACGACCGAAGACCGCGCAGACCGTCGGCAGGACCACCGACTGCGTATCGGCGCGACCGAGCATCTTAATGGCAAAAGTCGAACCCGCGGGGAACGAGACCGTGAGTTTGGAGCCGTCGTCGGCCGTGGCGCGGGCGTTGAGCAAAAGCCCTGCGTAGGAAGCCTGACGCGCCTTGACACGCTCGACAACCTCGGCCCATTTGCGCTGCAGCTCTCCGGCATCCTCGACCGCGGGCGTCTCGGCGGCACCGGCGGCGGCAACCTGGGCGGCGTTGTTGGACTGGGGCTTAGGTGCCGGAGCGGTGGCAGGCGCGGGGGCCGCAACGGGCTGAGGCGTCGGAGCCGGCGCAGGCTGAGGTGCAGGCGCTGCAGGCTTGGAAGCTGACACGGACGCAGAACGGGGCGCAGGCTGAGCCGTCGGAGCGGCAGCACCACGGTCCCAAGGCATACCGCCCTGGCGCGCGGACGTAGCAGCGGGGGCAGCGGATGCCGCCGGGGCGGCAGCGCGGGCGCCCGAAATGAGCGTCGGCTGTTGGGCAGCAGCGGGTACGGATGCTGCAGGCGCGGCGGCCTGAGCAGCAGCCACGCTCGCCGGCACGGCGGCGTTGGCAACCATGGCCTCCAGGCGTGCCACGCGCTCGGCCAATGCCTCAATCGTTAAATCAGCCTCGGGACGCGCCAGACGCGTGCAGGCAATCTCGAGCACCAGGCGCACGTCGCTCGCGCCCCTCATCTCCAGTGCGGCATCGTCGAGCACTGTCAGCACACGAGCCAGGCGGTCGGCAGGATGCTCGCCAAAGGCAGCGGCCTCGGCAGCAAGCGCCTCGGCCTGCTCGGAGCCGCCCTCAAACAACTCGGCACGGGCACCGGCAACGCAGGCAACATACACGTCGCGCACGTGCGCCACCAGGTCGCGCGTCAGCTCCAGCAGATCGTTACCTTCCTCGACCTGCGCGCGAATAAGCCCATACAGCTCGGCAACATCGCGATCGGCAATGGCGCGGGAAAACTCGCCCAGAATCTGGTCCGAAACCTCGCCTAAAAGCGAGCGGGCGTCGTCCGCATGCACAGAACCGTTGCCAAAGACGCTCAGCTGCTCCAGCGTGGACAACGCGTCGCGCATGCCGCCCTTTGCATGGCGCGCCACGACAGCCAGCGCCTCGTCGTCGTAATCGAAGCCCTCCTGCTCGCACACGTATGCCAGGCGATGCTCGATATCCTCGTTGCCGATGCGGTGGAAATCGAAGCGCTGGCAGCGCGAGAGGATGGTCTCCAGAATCTTTTGCGGATCGGTGGTGCACAGCACAAAGATCACGTGCGCCGGCGGCTCCTCAAGCGTCTTGAGCAGCGCGTTGAACGCCGCCGTCGTGAGCATGTGAACCTCGTCGATGATATAGATCTTGTACTTGCCGCGCACCGGGGCAAAGTTGACGGAGTTGATGATCTCCTCGCGCACATTGTCCACGCCCGTGCGGCTTGCGGCATCGAGCTCGTAGACATCGGGGTGGTTGCCCTCGGCGATGAGCTCGCACTCCTCACAGGTGCCGTCGGGCATGCAGCCGCTTGCGTCCTCGGCGCGCGCCGCCTCGGCGTTGCGGCACAGCAGCGCCTTGGCCAGAATACGCGCCATGGTGGTCTTGCCCGTGCCGCGCGGTCCGCAGAACAGGTACGCGTGGGACAGGCGCCCCTCGGTGATGGCGTGCTCGAGCGTCGAGACGATATGCTGCTGGCCCACCACGGAGTCGAAGGTGAGCGGGCGATACTTTCGGTACAACGATTCCATGGGTGCTCCCCCGGGTATACTGAGTCTTGTTGCCGCGGCGGCCATGCGGTCGCACGGCATACTGCATTCCATAATACCCGTACGGCGAGCCCGCCGCGATAGGAGTCCAAAGAGCATGGCAGACGCAGAGAGCAACCTCGTCCCCTCCGAAGCAGCCGACCAGGTCGAGGTCGCGCTCGAGGAGCAGGCCGCAGCCGACGACGGCATCCTGTACCTCAACGAGTACCAGTACGAAAACGACCTGGTCACCGACTTCGCCCGCCTGGTCGCCTCGCCCAGGCGTCGCGGCTCGCTGTATGTCGCCGCGGCAATTGCCGCGCTCATCGGCATCGGCATGCTGGTGGCCGGCGGCAACTGGATCAAGTTTGGCGTCGTCCTGATCGTGTTCGGCACCTTTTTGGCCTGGTGGAGCAAAAACCTGCACCACACCCTCGCCCGCGACTTTATCGACGCCGTTGAGGCCGACGAGTCCATGGGTGGCCGCTATCGCCGCGTCGCCGCCAACGAGAACGGCCTGATGGTTTGGGGCAAGAGCGGCAAGTCGCAGTTCTTCCCGTTTGAAAAGCTCGACCACGTGCTCGACGGTGAGCGCATCTTTGTGGCCATGTTCGCCGACCAGGGCGTGACGATCCCTAAGGACACCTTTGTTCGCGGCGATGCCGAGCAGTTCGGTCCCTTCCTTAAGGCGCGCATCAACAAAAAACTCCGCATCGAGACCAAGAAGAAGAAAATGAAGGCCGAGAAGGCCGCCGCCGAGGCCAAGCAGGGCGACAAGCTCCAGGAGACCAAGCGCAAGCAGAAGAAGAACAAGAAGAAGCGCTAAGGCCAAGCCAGACAGGCAGCCTCGCATCCCGCTATCCTCCCCATGCACCCGAGCGTGCTACACTAGCAGCATCTATGCCACCGCGAACGGCTCGGCTCCGCGCCCGCCACTCGCAAACGAACTTTAAACGCACGAGGGTTGGCCATGCCGCTTTTCTCGCAACATACCGCCCGGTTCTCGCCGGACGTTCCCTTGGAGGGCACCAGCTCTCGCGAGCTGCTCAAGCGGTACCAGCCGCTCGAGACACTTGCGACCGGCGGTTTTGGCTCCATCGAGATCTGCCGCGACACGCACCTGCGCCGCCGCGTCGCCATTAAGCGCATCCCCCTTATCAACGGTGCCGGCATGCCCGCCAGCGACATCATGGATGTCCTGCGCGAGGCGCACACTGCCGCCATGCTTCAACATCCCAATATCGTGCAGGTCATCGACTTTACGCACGACACCGCCTATGCCTACCTGGTTATGGAATATGTCGATGGCATGTCGCTGGCAGAGTTTTTGCACCGCGTGGACGGCCACTCACTTACCTTTGACGAGGCCGCGGCCATTGCCGATGCCCTGGGCCAGGCGCTCACCTTCGCCCATAGTAATGGCGTACTCCACCTGGACATTAAGCCCGCCAACGTGCTCATCGACCACTCGGGCAATGTAAAGCTCACCGACTTTGGCATGGCGCGGCTGTCGTCCGCCGGTGGCTTTGGCGGCTCGCGCGGCGGCACCATCGGCTACATGCCGCCCGAGCAGCTCGATATCGAGACCGGCACGGTCGACGAGCGCGCCGATGTCTTTGCCCTCGCCTGTGTGATCTACGAGGGCCTGTGCGGCAGCGCTCCCTTTATGGCGGCCACGCCCGCCGACTCGCTCGACCGCATCATCGGCGGCGCCACCTATCCCAGCGAGCTGATACCACACTTTCCCCCGGGAGCCGAGAGCGCGCTCATGAGCGCGCTCTCCCCCATGCCGCAGGACCGCCCCAACAGCATCGAGGCATTTTGCGACCAGCTCCTTGCCGGTCTGGGCAGCGTGCGCGAGGGCCGTCGCAGCCTGGAGCAAATGGTTGGCGAGCTTTCGGATGACGAGCAGGAGCTCGACGGTATCGAGCCGTCGCACTACGAGGACGACGCCATCGAGGTCGACCCCGCACTCGGCTGGGCAGGCACGCGCTGGAGCCATGCGCGCGACTACACCATGCGCATTATCTCGGCGCTAACGTGCGGCACCTTTAGCTTTTTGCTGATGCAAACGGCCGGGGTCGCGGCGCTTCCCGGCCTGGTCATTGCGGCTATCGCAATCGGAGCGGCGGCTGGCCTGGCCCCCCAGATCGGCTCGGCCATCTCGGCTGTGGGCTTTTTGGTGCTCATGGCCAACGCCACCATGCAGGCACGGGGCATCCTGTCGATGTTGCCCGTCGCGGTGATCTTTGCCGCTGCCATGTCCGGTTGGTGGATTGCCTGGGGTCGCACCGAGGCTGCCGCGAGCGCCACGCTCACCTGCGCACTCGCGCTTGGCTGTCTGACCGGCAATACCTTCCTGGCAGCTGGGGTTGCCTCCGGCGTCGCGTCATTTTTGCTCGGCCCGGCAAGCGCCGCCGCGGCAACGGGCATGGGCGCGCTTTTTGCCCGCCTGGCGACAGTCGCGCTTTCAGCCGGAGGCGTGCTGGGGCTCGGTAACGTTGCCGCAGCGCTGGGAGACCCGCTCCTTTGGGCTGCCTTTGGGCTGGCCGCGGCAACTGCCGCAGCGTCATCCGCGCTGCTCAATGCCCATGCCAAGCGTGCCAATCAGGGCTCAAACCTTGCCGCAATCGCCGCCATCGCTGTCACCGGCATCGGCTGCGCAGCGGCGTCCTGTCTTGCACACCATATGGAAATTGCCAGCCTTGCAGCCGCGGTCATCGCCAAGGCGGCGGTTGCGGGAATCCTATCCTCTATAATCGTTGGGATATGCCTATATTTGCTCGGATACCAAAGAACCTATACGGAGAGTGATCTTTCGTGAACTTCCTGAACATCTTCGAGGACCACGTGGCCGGCATCTTCGGTGCCACCCGTGCCCCGTTCTCCTTTAAGAAGCTTGCCAAGCAGGCCGCTCGCGACATGGAGGATCAGACTCTGGTGATCAACGGCGTCAACACGGCGCCGGCACTCTATACCATCCTGATCGCCGCCGACGACGATCCCATGCTCGCCCCGTTCTACCCCGAGCTTTCGCGCGAGGTCCGCGAGTTTGTGAAGGCGCAGGCCGAAAAGCGCCGCTATGTCTTTGTCGGCGAGCCCCTCGTGCGCTTTATGATCGATCCGCAGCTGCGCGCCGGCAAGTTCTCGGTCTTTGCCGAGAACGTCGATGCCCCCACGCTCGGCCGCCTGTACGAAGAAGAGCGCGCCTATCAAAACGGCCTGGGCCAGAACAACTCCGCGGCAAGCCGTGCCGCCAGCGCCCCGCGCGCCGGCCAGCAGCAGTTTGCTGCCCCGCAGCAGCAGCGCCCCGCCGCCATGCCCCAGCAGCAGCCGACGCCTCGCGCCGCCGCTCCCGACCCGCTTGCCGTGGCAGACCCCTTCGCGCCTAGCGTCCCCGACCCCGCCGCAGCACCCATCCCGGTGCCGCAGACCGTCTCGCGCGACGCGCTTGCCGGCATGGGCGGAGCCGCCGCGACCGGTGCCGCCGTGGGCCTAGGCGCCGCAGCCGGCATCGCCTCCAACATGGCGAGCACTCGCGCCCCGCAGCGCCCGCTCGCCCAGCTCGTCGACGTCGTGAGCGGCGAGAGCCATAGCATCACCTCCGCACAGGTGACCATCGGTCGCGAGCGCTCAGTTTCCGACATTGCCCTGCGCGACCCCAACGTGTCGCGCCGCCACGCCCAGCTCACCTTTACGGGCTCGGATTGGTCGATCGAGGACCTCAATTCCACCAACGGCACGCTCGTCAACAACCGCCGCATTACGCGCTGCCCGCTGCGCAACGGCGATCTGCTGACGTTTGGCCTGAGTACCTTTGAATTTAGGGGATAGTCGCTTATGAACATCGATATCGTCCTTTTTGCAGGCCGCATCGTCCTGGTCGCCCTGCTCTATATCTTTCTGTTCGCCGTCATGAAGACCGGCGTGGGACTTGTGCGTGGACAGCGCCGCGACTCGGCTATCTGGACGATCGATGTGGACAAGGGTCCGCGCGGTATCCGCGGCATCCACGTAGACATGCTCGGCCCCGTCATCGTCGGTCGCTCGCCATCTTCGGACATCTGCATCAACGAACCGTTCGTCTCGGCCTCGCATGCGCGCTTTTCGCTACAGGGCCCGGCACTCATCATCGAGGACCTCAACTCACTTAACGGCACGCTCGTCAACGGCCGCCAGCTCGTGGAGCCCGCGACGCTGCGTGAGGGCGACGAAGTCCAGATTGGCGACGTGGTCATGAAGGTGAACCGTCGATGATCGACGAGGAGAACAAGTCCGCAACCATGCCCGAGACGCCAACTGCCCCCGCAGCTGCGCCGGCCCATGCCGCTCCGGCGCGCCCTGCGACCGTGGAGCCCGAGGACACCGTGTTCTCCCTGCCTCTTTCGCATGTAACTCAAGAATATCCGGCACTCGTCGATGACGAGGATGCCGACACCGAGCAGCTCGACGCCCCCATCGGGGCGCACGCTGCCGAGCCGTCCGCGGAACCGGAGGCAACGCCCGCACCGGCTCACTTTGCCGAGCCCGTCGCCGAGGCGATTAACGAGAGCGCTGCCGTGTTTGCAGCCCCCGAGCCTGCCGCGCCGGTATTCCCCGTCGCCCCGGCAAGCGAGGCGGCATCCGCGCCCGCAACGCCTGCCGAAGTCGAGCAGCCCGTTGCCGCGCCCGCCGCAGCTCCCGAGCCCTCCGCTCAACCTCAGAGCACGCCCGCGCCGTCGCACTTTGCGACGCCCGAGCCGACGGCTGTCGAGCCGCAGCAGGACGGCGATCCCGCCGACCGCGTAACCGAAGATCTCAACCTTCCGGACGTCTCCGACGCCGAGTCGGGCAACGATGCCGATGCCGTCTCCCCCGGCGACACCGCCGAGATCGATGTCGCCGCCGTGGAGGCAAAGCTCAAAGATCCCGGTTCGACCATGAGCTTTGAGCCGCTGACCGACGAGCGCATCGAGACCGACTCGACCTACGACGCCGGCACCACCACGCAGCTTATGTGGGGCGCCCGTTCCGACGTCGGATGCGTACGCCCGCACAACGAGGACTCCTATCTGGTGCAGTCGCCGCTCTTTTGCGTGTGCGACGGCATGGGAGGACACGCCGCCGGCGAGGTGGCATCCTCCATCGCCGTCGAGACCATCGCCAAGACGGCGCCGCAGTCCGCCGACGCCGCGCGCCTGGCCGCAGCCGTCGAGGCCGCCAACGCCGCCGTGATCGAGGCCGCCCTCAACGGCCTGGGCAAACCCGGCATGGGATGCACGGCCACCTGCGCCTACATCGAAAACGACACGCTCGCCATCGCCCACGTGGGCGACTCGCGCGCCTACCTGCTCCACGAGGGTACGCTCATCCGCGTGACCCGCGACCACTCCTACGTGGAGGAGCTCGTGGATGCCGGCGAGATTACGGCCGACGAGGCCCGCGTCCACCCCAACCGCTCGGTCATCACCCGCGCGCTGGGCTCGGATCCCGCCATGTATGCCGACCACTTTACCCTGCACATCGAGGAAGGCGACCGCCTGATTCTGTGCTCCGACGGTCTTTCGAGCATGATTCCCGATAGCGATATCGAGAACATCGCAACGCAGTCCTCGAGCGCACAGATCTGTGTCGACAACTTGGTGGACGCGGCACTCGCCGCCGGCGGCCACGACAATGTGACCGTGGTGGTCGTCGACCTGGTCGACGACGGCGTCATGCGCGAGGCAAAACGCGTCCGACGCCGCAATGTCACCATCGCCGCCATCTTGGCCCTTGTCTTTGTGCTGGTAGCAGGCATCTGGGCATACACGGGCATCACCGGCTCCTATTACTTGGGAACCTCCCACGGCAATGTCGCCGTCTGGCGCGGCCTGCCCGGCAAGACGCTCGGGGTCGAGCTCCACTGGCTCGAGAGCGAAACCAGCATCAAGCTGTCCGACCTGCCCGAAGACACGCAAAACCGCCTGAAGGCAGGCATTCCGCAAACGAGTGTCGACGATGCGCAGGACACCATTTCCAAGTACCGCCATCAGATTGACGAGGAGCAGACCCGTCAGGTGATTGACGCGCAAACGATTCGCGACAACACCAATCAGGAATCCACCTCCGAGTCAGATTCCGAGAAAACCGCCGAACAGTCAGCCGAGGCCGAAGCCTCCGATAAGAATTAGAAAGGGAGTGCCGCTTATGAGTCGCCGCAACACCGAGCTGCTCTTGCTCATCGCCTCGGCGTTCCCCGTCATCCTGCTGTATGCGATGTACGTCCTCACCGCGGGCGCTGCCATCTCCTTTGAGACGCTCGCCGTACCGATCGGCCTCTTTGCCGCCTTCGCCGCGGCACATATCGCCGTGCGCATCTTGGCGCCCGGCGCCGACCCCGCCATCCTACCCATCGTATTTATACTTTCGGGCATCGGCATCACGTTCGTGACGCGTCTCGCCCCCGCTCTCGCCATCTCACAGCTCATCATCCTGTTTGTCTCGGTGGCGCTCATGGTGGGAACGCTTGCACTGGTCAAAAACCTCGACGTGGTCATGCGCTACAAGTACACCTTTGGCATTATCGGCATCATTCTGCTGATGCTGCCTATCTTTATCGGCACCACGATCTCGGGCTCCAAGCTGTGGATTCGCATCGCGGGCTTTACCATCCAGCCTGGCGAGTTCGCCAAGGTCTTTATCGTCCTGTTCCTGGCCGGCTACTTGGCCGAGAACCGCGAGTTGCTCTCCATCTCCAACCGCAAGATCCTGGGCTTTAAGATCCCTCGCCTGCGACTGCTGCTGCCGCTGTTTGCCGTGTGGGGTGTGTGCCTGCTCGTCGTCGTCTTCGAACGCGACCTGGGTTCGGCCGTGCTGTTCTACACCATCTTCTTGCTGATGCTCTACGTTGCCACGGGACGATTCTCGTATGTCGTTATCGGTCTTGCGCTCTTGGCCGTTGGAGCCGTGGGCGCCTACAAGTTCCTGTCGCACGTTCAGGTGCGTTTCCAGGTTTGGGTCGATCCGTTTAAGGACGCCCAGGGCCAGGGCTACCAGATTGTCCAGTCGCTCTTCTCGCTTGCCGACGGCGGTCTGGTCGGCGTTGGCATCGGCAACGGGATGGCCAACAACATCCCTGTCGTCGAGTCCGACTTTATCTTCTCGGCTATCGGCGAGGAGATGGGTCTTTTGGGCGGCGGCGCCGTGCTCATCCTGTTTATGCTCTTTGCCGTGCGTGGCCTCACCACAGCTGCCCGCGCTAAATCCGACCTCGCCGCCTTTAGCGCCACCGGTCTTACGGCAGCCATCAGCTTCCAGGCCTTTTTGATCGTGGGCGGCGTCACCCGCCTGATCCCGCTGACCGGCGTCACTCTGCCCTTTATGAGCCAGGGCGGCTCCTCGCTGCTGGCGAGCTTTATCATCGTCGCGCTGCTGCTGCGCGCCGGCGACGAGGCAACCGGACGCGAAGCCGAGCTCACCGGCACCGGCACCATGGCCGCCATCACCGATGACCAGGTCGCATCCGCCGCTGCCCCGACCGGTACGCGTTTTGCCAACGCACCTTCCTACAGCCACGGCAACCACTCCGCGGGTTCTCGCATGCGTCGTCGCCTGCTCGACACGCCTGAGTCCGGCGTGCTCGGCCGCGTGGCGCTTGCCAACCGTCTGACTCGTGCCGTGTTTGCCTTTACGGCGCTGTTCGCCATCCTTATCGGCAACCTCACCTATGTCCAGGTCATCAAGGCCAAGGACTATCAGGACATGCCGACCAACAACCACACCATCGCCCGCTCCAAGTACATCCAGCGCGGCTCCATCATCACGTCCGACGGCGTGACGCTGGCCGAGTCGCTGCAGCAGGAGGACGGCACCTACGTACGCTCCTACCCCAACGGTAACCTGGCAGCGCACGTGGTTGGCTACGTGAGCCAGCAGTATGGCACCACCGCCATCGAGAGCGTCATGAACGACACGCTCACCGGCTCCAAGGATTACTCCAGCTGGAACAACGCCATCGCGTCGCTCGCGGGCCAGACCCAGCCGGGCAACACCGCCAAGCTCACCATCGACTCGCGTATCCAGACGGCGGCCGAGCAGGCACTCAAGGGCTTTAAGGGCGCTGTAGTGGTCATCGACCCGCGTACCGGCGCGGTGCTCGCATGTGCCAGCTCGCCCACCTACGACAACACCAACATCGATGCCCTGCTGCAGACGGGCGGCGGCGAGGACGGCTCCATGTACAATCGCGCCATGGACGCGCTGTACACGCCGGGCTCCACGTTTAAGGTCGTTACGCTTTCCGCGGCACTCGAGACCGGTACCGCCAGCCTGACCAGCACCTACCAGGCGCCCGGCTCCATGGATATCGGCAACGCACCGGTCACCAACTATGCCAACGAGAGCTACGGCACCATCAGCCTGCAGCAGGCCTTTGCCGTGTCCTCCAACGTCGTCTTTGGCCAGGTGGCAAACGAAGTTGGCGCAAACACGCTCGTACAGTTTGCCAACGCCTTTGGCTACGGCCAAAAGCTCGGCCAGGACCTGACCTCCGCGGCCTCCATCATGGCCGACCCGTCGCTCATGACCGAGTGGGAGACCGCCTGGGCCGGCGCCGGCCAGCCTGTCGGCATGGACCACACGCCCGGCCCGCAGACCACCGTCATGCAAAACGCCGTGATTGCCGCCGCCATCGCCAACAGTGGCGTGGTCATGGACCCGTACTTTGTAGCCCAGGTACTTGCCCCGGACGGAACCGTGGTCAAGACCACGCAGTCCCGCTCGCTGGGGCAGGCCGTCAGCTCCGCCACGGCCGACCAGGTCAAGCAGGCCATGCTTGCCGTCGTCCAGTCCGGCACCGGCACCGATGCCCAGATCCCCGGCGTCAAGGTCGCCGGCAAGACCGGCTCGGCCGAGACCGGCGGCACCAACGTCAACTCGATGTTCGTTGGCTTTGCACCTTACGATTCACCCACGGTCGCCATCTCGGTGGCCTTGGAGGATTTCGACAAGCATGACGTCAAGGCCGCCAAGATCGCCGGTATCGTCCTGACCGCGGCGCTTGCCGCACAGGGAGCGTGATGCCCATGATCGAATCGGACACCCGAGGCGCGCCGCGGCCGAAGAGTTAGCGGCAACGCGCCACACGGCCCCAGCGGC
Source organism: uncultured Collinsella sp. (assembly GCA_958431945.1). Lineage (GTDB taxonomy): Bacteria > Actinomycetota > Coriobacteriia > Coriobacteriales > Coriobacteriaceae > Collinsella. The sequence continues at coordinate 13,643 of CAUASQ010000034.1, forward strand.
CACATCGTAGGTACTACACACATCGTTGAGCGAATAGTTATGTTAGGAGCAGGAATGGAACAGAGGGTCCTCGGGGGAAGATACCTCCTCAAGGATAAGGTGGGAACAGGCGGCATGGCGACCGTCTTCCGTGCACAGGATCAGGTCCTCGACCGCACGGTTGCCGTCAAGATCATGCTGCCGCAGTATGCCGGCGACGCCACCTTCGCCGCCCGCTTTAAGCAGGAGGCCCAGGCAGCGGCCGGCCTGTCCTCCCCCTATATCGTGGGCGTCTACGACTGGGGCAAGGACGGCGACACCTATTACATCGTCATGGAGTACCTGCGCGGTACCGACCTTAAGAGCGGCATCAAGAGCCACGGCGCCCTCGACCCCAAGAAGGTCG
>CAUASQ010000035.1 GCA_958431945.1 uncultured Collinsella sp.
GCACGCGCACCTTCGGCATCGCCAAGGGCTTCCCCGACCGCTACGACCCCAACGAGCTGCTCGCTCAGAACGGCATGACGGTCGAGAACATGGCCGCCGAAGCCGCAAGGCTACTCAAGCAGCACTAGAGAAAACCACCACAAAGGTGCCTGTCCCCTTTGTGGTGGTTTTCGTCGCGTTGCCGCCATTATAGCGACCGCTGCGGGCGACCACGCCATCTGCAAAACGCTATCTCAGCTGCAATATTCGACGTTTGCCCAGATAAAACCTGCCAAAATAAACCTGTCCCTTTTTGGTAGGTAGAATAACCCATAAGGCAAGTATGTTTCTGAGTTATTTCGTGTTGACCCATTTGAGCGCGATAGGGTATAACTCTACTCAACCGCTAGGGATTTTATTGAGAAAGGTGTTCTACCATGAGCAAGAACCTCTCCCAGCAGGTCGTTCTCGACCGCCGCGGCTTCGTTGCCGCCACCTTCGCAACCGTCGCCGGCCTTGGTCTTGCCGGCTGCTCTGACACCAGCGCCGAGGCCGACAAGGGTTCCGCCGCCGGTTCCTCCAAGAGCTCCGAGGATACCGAGGCTTCCACCACGCTCGACGCTAAGGCATTCGACAAGCTCGTCGACAACGGCCCCAAGGCCGATGACGACGCCATCGCCGCCAGCACCTGGGCGACGGCCGTCAAGGACGCCGGCGTCTTTAAGATCGGTGGCGTTCAGACCTCAACGCTCTTCTCCCTCCTCAACGAGAAAGACGGCCAGACCCGCGGCTTCGATGCCGGTATCGCACAGCTCCTGTCCAACTACATCCTGGGCGAGAACAGGGTCGAGATCACCCAGGTGACCTCGGACACGCGAGAGTCCGTCCTGCAGAACGGCCAGGTCGACGCCGTCTTTGCCACCTACACCATCACTGACGAGCGCAAGAAACTCGTCTCCTTTGCCGGTCCCTACTACTACACCCAGCAGGCCATCCTGGTGCTCGCCGATAACGACGACATCAAGAGCGTCGACGACCTGGCCGACAAGAACGTCGCCGTCCAGTCCGGCTCCAACGGCCCCGCCATCCTGGAGGAGTTCGCCCCCAAGGCCAGCCAACAGGAGTTCAAGACCGACGAGGAGGCCCGCCAGGCACTCCAGCAGGGCCGCGTCGATGCCTACGTCATCGATAACAACATGCAGCAGAGCGCCTTGGTCCGCGAGCCCGGTAAGTACAAGATTGCCGGCAAGCCCTTCGGCAGCAAGGAGCCCTATGGCATCGGTCTGCCGCTCGATTCCGACGGCGTCGCCTTTGTCAACGACTTCCTTAAGAAGATCGAGGATGATGGCACCTGGACCGAGCTGTGGCAGATCTGCATCGGCGACCGTACGGGCGACACCAATGTTCCCGAGCTGCCCGAGATCGGCGCCTAGGCAGCGAGTCTAGTAACGGCCGCAACGAAACCATACGGAAACGCATGATGCGCTTTATTGCGGTAAACTGTTTCCTCACTGAGTTGTCGGGGCTTCCGTACACACGGGAGCCCCTTTCCTTACCGGCGGGAGGTCCGCATGAGTCTCTCCGAGCTCTGGTCGCTCTATGGCCAGAACTATATCGACGCGCTGCTAGCAACCTGGGGCATGACGCTTGAGTCGTTTGCCATCGCCATGGTGCTGGCCGTCGCTGCCACCGTGATGCGCGTGTCGCCGCTCAAGCCGCTGCGCGTCTTTGGCGACCTGTATGTCCAGGTCTTCCGTAACATCCCCGGCATCGCGCTGCTCATCATCGTCGTCTATGCGCTGCCGCCGCTCAAGGTCGTTCTGCCCTACCGCACCTGCGTTATCGTCGCCACGGTCCTTTTGGGCTCGGCCTTTGGCTCCGAGAACTTTATGAGCGGCATCAACACCGTCGGCGTCGGTCAGGTCGAAGCCGCCCGTTCGCTCGGCATGAGCTTTAACCGCATCCTCGCCAAGATCGTGATCCCGCAGGCGCTGCGCTCGAGCGTGCTGCCCATGACCAACCTCTTTATCGCCGTCATGCTCACCACTGCGCTCGGCAGTCAGGTGCCGCTTAAGCCGCAAGAGCTCACCGGCGTGGTGAGCTACATCAACACGCGCTCGCTCGGCGGCGTCGCCGCGTTCTTTATCTCGGCGCTCGGCTACCTGGGCACGGCCTTTGTGGTGAGCCACATTGGCAACTACATCGATAAGAAGGTGAGGATCCTCCGATGAGCAAGCATTCCTCCCCTGCACTTACCATGCGCGATGCGCTCTACGAGGCTCCCGGCCCCAAGATGCGCGCCAAGATTCGCATCGGCACCGCTATCTCGCTCGTTGCCGTCGCCGTGCTCGTCGCCCTGGTACTGCAGCGCTTTTATGTGACCGGCCAGCTTTCGGTCCACTATTGGTATTTCTTTACGCACCCCACCACCTGGAAGTTCTTGCTTGCCGGCTTTGAGGGCACCGTTAAAGTCGCACTCACCGCTGGCGCCATCGCGCTGGTGCTGGGCCTAGCCCTTATGCTCGGCCGCACCAGCGACATTAAGCCGCTCCAGCTGGTTTGCCGCGTGCTCACCGATTTCTTCCGCGGTGTGCCGAGCCTGCTGTTCATCTACTTCTTCTTTTTGGTGCTGCCCCAGTACAAGATCGCGCTACCGTCGTTTTGGATGCTCACGCTTCCCGTCGCGCTCGCTGCAGCCGGTGTACTTGCCGAGATCTTCCGTGCCGGCGTCAACGCCGTGCCGCGCGGTCAGGTCGAGGCCGCCCAGGCACTCGGTCTCTCCAGGGCCAAAATCACCTTTAAAATCGTGTTGCCGCAGGCTATTCGGTTTATCATTCCGTCGTTGATTTCGCAGCTCGTGGTCGTAGTCAAAGACACCACCGTCGCCTATGTGGTGAGCTACCCCGACCTCATGCAAAACGCCCGCGTGCTCATTACCAACTACGACGCCCTCGTGTCGGTCTACCTGGTTATCGCAGTCATCTACATCCTCATCAACGTCGCGATCAACAAGGCCGCTGTCTATGTTTCGCACAAGACCGGCGCGACCATCATCCGCTAACGCTTTACCATTTCGAGTCATAAGGAGCCGAGCACCATGGCACAGAGCACCTCTTCCACCGGCAATCAGCCGCTGATCGAGCTCAGACACGTCGATAAGCACTATGGCGATCTGCACGTCCTCAACGACATCAATCTGTCGGTCGACCGCGGCGAGGTCGTCGTCGTGATCGGGCCCTCGGGCTCGGGCAAGTCGACCATGTGCCGCACCATCAACCGCCTGGAAACCATCGACTCGGGCGAAATCCTCATCGAGGGCGAGCCCCTGCCGCAAGAAGGCAAGGATCTTGCCCGCATGCGCGCCGAGCTGGGCATGGTATTTCAACAGTTCAACCTGTTTGCACATATGACCGTACTGCAGAACGTCATGCTGGGGCCGGTCGACGTGCTGGGCGTGTCCAAGGAAGAGGCTCGTGAGCGCGCCATGGACCTGCTGAGCCGCGTGGGCGTGGCCGAGCAGGCCGATAAGGTGCCCGCACAGCTCTCGGGCGGCCAGCAGCAGCGCGTGGCCATCGCCCGTTCACTCGCCATGCAGCCCAAGGCCATGCTTTTTGACGAGCCCACAAGCGCCCTCGATCCCGAAATGATCAACGAGGTGCTCGAGGTCATGGTGCGCTTGGCCCAGCAGGGCATGACGATGATCGTCATCACGCACGAGATGAACTTCGCCCGCCGTGTGGCCGACCGCGTCGTGTTTATGGCCGACGGCCAGATCGTGGAAACTGGCACGCCTGACGAGTTCTTCGACCACCCCCAGACCAAGCGCGCCCAGGACTTCCTCAACTCCATCAAGGGCCACTAGCCCAATTGCCGCGCGGGCAAATTCATCACCAGCGTTTGTCCCGCGCACCCCTGTGCCATGTCCACCCGGATTCGAAAGCAACACCTATGATCGGAACACGTACTTCCTCGTCCTATACCCCGCACGTCGACGTCGCCCCCGCCGACCGCCCACTCATCCTCGTCGCGCCGCGCTGGGAAGATGCAAAGCCGTTTTTAAGCGAGACGCTCTCTCCCAACGAGGAAATCGCAAGCGTCTTTGTCGATGCCATCCTTGCCGCCGGCGGCCTGCCACTGCAGATGTCTATTACCGAAGACGTCGATGTTATCCGTCATTACGTGGAAATCGCCGATGGTGTCGCTATTCCCGGCGGCCCGGACGTCAACCCCAAACGTTGGGGCGACGAGCGTCCTTACGATCCCACGCTGTGCTGCGAGATTCGCGACCGTTTTGAGTTTAAGCTGGTTAACGAGGTGCTTCGCGCCAAGAAGCCGCTCTTTACCACCTGCCGCGGCACGCAGCTGCTCAACGTCGCCACTGGCGGCACCCTGTGCATGGACGTGCCGAGCCTGGGCGCTCGCGAGGGCCGCACGCAGTGGCGCCACACCCACGTGCTCAACGACCCCGTGCATCCCGTCGAGGTCGTGCCGGGTTCGCTGTTGGAGCGCGCGGTTGGCGGGCACAGGCTGATCCAGACCAACTCCGCACACCACTGCTGCGTCGAGCGTCTGGGTAAAAGCACGCGCTTGGTCGCCAAGGCAACCGACGGCGTTCCCGAGTGCATCGAGGTCGAAGGCCAGCCGTTCTGCTTGGGTGTGCAATGGCACCCCGAGTACACGTGGAAGACGCTCAAGACCGACTTTAACCTGTGGAAGTCGTTTGTCGAGGCAGCGGCAAAGGTCAAGCAGGCCCGTTAGTTCACGGACAGCACAACACAAAAGGGGCGCCCCGCCGGCCACATGGTCCGACGGGGCGCCCTTTTACCTATATGTGGCCGGCACGCAGCCCAAGGCCCGCAAGCTCTTATTCGGCCGCCTCGCGCAGGGCTGACATCGTTGCCGCATATTGCTGCTGCAACGCATGCATTCCCTCGCGAGCGCCGTCAACAGCATCGGCGCCGCGCAGCGCTTCGGTTACCACGACCGCCGGCTCGTACAGATTATCGAATCCCAGGTTCTGGCTCACGCCCTTGAGCGTGTGCGCTGCCATAAACGCTTCCTCGGCGTCTCCTGCCGCCATGGCAGCCTCCAACTTGTCCATGCTCTCGTCATCTAAAAACTTGAGGGCAAAGCGGGCAAGCATTTCCCCGCCCATCAGCCGAGCACACGCGTCATCATAATTAGCGCCGATCTTCTCATACGCCTCACGCATGGAAATCATGGATTAAAAACTCCTTTGGTCAAACTAAATCGTAGGAAACGCGACGACATCGGCGGGGCGTGCCAACGTCTCGGCAATTTGGTCTTGCACCTCGAGCAAACAGTCGAGCAGCAACGGGTTAAAGGTGCCGCACTTACCGTCCAGAATCATCTTGATCGCTTCCTCGTGCGGGATAGCGTCCTTGTACACGCGCACGCTCGTCAGGGCATCGTACACGTCGGCCACCGAAACCACCTGTGCGGCAATGGGAATTTCGTCGCCCTTAAGGCCATCGGGATAACCCTTGCCGTCCCAGCGCTCGTGGTGCCAACGCGCAATCTGGTACGCATATTCCATAAGCGCATTGCCGGCGTGATGGCTACCCAGCTCACGCAGCATGTCGGCGCCGATCGTGGTATGCGTCTTCATAATCTCGAACTCCTCGGGCGTAAGGCGCCCGGGTTTGTTGAGAATCGCATCGTCGATCGACATCTTGCCAATATCGTGCAGCGCCGAAGCCAGGGCAATCGTGGAGCGTTCCTCATTGTCAAGGAAGATGGTGCCGCTACGCTGGACTAGACAGCCAAGCAGCAGCTCGGTCAGCTTTTCGATGTTCGTAACGTGCCTGCCGCTCTCGCCATTGCGAAGCTCCATGACGCCGGCCATGATGTCGATGAGCATGCGACTGTTCTTGACGCGCTCGTTGTACTGCTGGGACAGCAGGCTCGTCAGGCGGCGCTTTTTGGCGTATAGGCGGATGGTGTTGCTTACACGGCGGCGCACGACACGGGAGTCAAACGGGCGGTTGATATAGTCCGAGGCGCCTAGCTCGTACGCGCGCAGAACCATATCATCGGAATCTTCGCTCGAAATCATGATGAAAGGCAGATTGTCGATACCCGATCGGCGCGACAGGTCGGCCAGCACCTCAAAGCCGCTTATGCCCGGCATGACAATATCCAGCAGCACGAGCGACAACTCATCGCCATAGCGGTCGACCATGTCGAGCGCCGCGCGACCGTTGTCGGCCTCGAGGATGCAATACTCGTCCTTGAGCGTCTCGTTGAGAATGGCTCGGTTCATCTCGGAGTCATCGACAATAAGCACCAAAGGCTTTTCGCTTTGGAAGGCCTCGATGGAATCGGCATCGGTCACGACCGTACCGGCTTTTGCCTTAGCGCGGCTCAATAACTGGACAGCGCGGCCAACGCCCTCATCGACCGTCTCGCCATGAATGCGAACGCCACCAACACATGCCGTCAAGCTCACGTACTCATGGCCCGGAACAATCGTGGCATGAACGGCATCGGACACCTGATGCAGGCGTCGGGTGAAGTCATCGGAGGGAATATTGGGCATGACGACCACAAACTTGTCGCAGCCATAGCGTACAAGCTCGTCAGTCGAACGAATTCCGCTGCGTATGGCCGTCGCCACGGCACCGAGCGCAAGGTCGCCGGCATGACGGCCACACGTATCGTTGAAGACCCTAAAATCGTCAAGGTCGATCACCGCAACGCCGGCATTCATGCGGGCGCTACGGAGCTTTTCCTCGTAATATCGGCGATTGCGCACGCTCGTCAGCACGTCGGTGTAGACAAGGTCCTCTTCTGCAGCCTCTTGTTCATCGATCGGACGCACCATCAGCAAGACACGAGGCTCACCCTCGACCTTTAGAGGGCGTAGGCGAGCGCGGTACTCAACACCATCGTTGAGCAGTTGCTCCGACACCTCATCGGAGTCTGCCAAAGCCTCAAGACTCGACTGACGCAGACAAGGGCAGCGATCGCCGGCGAGCAGGCAGTTAGGCTCGCTCTTAATCTGATCGGCCGACAGCAAACGCACCACGGGGTAGGTCTTCGCGACGCGGGCGACCTCAGCGGCAGCCTCCTCGTCGGTTAGATTGACCTCGTGATTATTGAGCATATGGGGCCCTTTCGATAGTTTCGCATGGTAGCGGTGGGTTCCAAATGCTACAAGGGTAACACCTTGCCGATGCAGGTAAGCACGTGAATGCTGTTACATTTTTATGAGTTGGCAGACGGTGCAATTGAAGCCGCAGACGTGAGGTTTTGAGCACATTTGTTAACACTGCCGAAACGTTTGCGGGTGAAGGCTGTTTTGATTTTTACGGCTGCGAGAGCTCCAGGATACCACGGACAGTCTGGGCAGCTGCTGCCGGGCGATCGCGCAGGCCGTTGTGCGCGCCGGGAACCATTACGAGCGGACAGTCCAAAAGCTCAGCCGCCATCCTCGTGCCCGCCTCGCGGGGCGTGCCAATCGAGAGCTCACCCAGGAGCACGGCGGCCACCGTTTTCGACGCGCGAACGCTATCCCAATCGGGAACGCAGGTCATAGTAATCCCGTATTCGTTCGCCATGAAACTGCGGCCGTTGCGCAGGGCATGCTTGGCTTCTGCCTCGGTTAACTTGGGGGCCTCAGGGTCCGAATCGCCGAAGGCGCCTAGGAAGGCCCGTAATGCCCTGGAGACCTTTCCCGCGGCGATCATCTCGAGCAAAACCGGGGCCGCGCCCAGGCCGGCACCCTCATCTGTCACGGCGGGTTCATGCAGAATCGCACGCGAGATTATGGCGGGGTTTGCACGGAGAAGCTCCAGGGCCACCAGCGTACCGGCACTGTGCGCGAGCACGTTTGCCGGAGCGCCAATATGCTCGATAACAGCCTGCAGGTCGGCGGCCTGGGCGGCGAGGTCGTAGCGTCCGTCTGCAGCGTCGCCGCTCTCGCCGCAACCGCGCCGGTCGTAGGTAATGACGCGATAGTCACAGGCGAGCTCGCGGGCGATACCGTCAAAAAAGACGCCGTCGACGCAGGCACCGTGCACGCACACCAAAGCGGGAGCATCAGGCGATACATCTGGGCCGGCATACTCGCGGCAGGCGATCGTGGTGCCCGCATTCTCGACCGTAAAATCCATGTTGTGCCCCCATCATCAACGCCCATCCAGTTGCGCGTCAGTACGGCTGGATAGACCCGCATTGCTTTACGCCTTGTTAACAGATTAACTTTACCCGACCCGAGGCTTTTCATGACACGGCATAATGAGCGACGTGAAAAAACGAAACTTGTAAAGCAAGAGCCCGCACCCTGCTTTGGAGCCGATGCTATGCTTAGGCACAATTGTCTTGAGGAGCATATGCCTATGTCTACGTTTTTGAATGCCAGCCCCATCTTTGGGCCCGTTCGCAGCCGTCGCCTTGGTCTCTCGCTCGGCGTCAACATGATGCCGGCCAGCGGCAAAATCTGCACGTTCGACTGCATTTACTGCGAAAACGGCCTCAACGCCGAGCGCCCCTGTCACGAGCCGTACAACACAGCTGCCGTGGTACTCGACGCGCTCGAGGCAAAGCTGCGCGAGATGGCAACCGAGGGCGAACTTCCCGATGTGATCACCTTCGCAGGCAACGGCGAGCCCACCGCCGCACCGGAGTTTCCGCAGGCCATCGCCGGCGCCGTCGCGCTGCGCGACGAGCTTGCCCCAAACTCCAAGATCGCCGTGCTCTCCAACGGTACGCGCGCCGACCGCCCCGAGGTGCACGACGCGCTCATGATGGTCGACGACAACATTCTTAAGCTCGATACCGCCGACTCGGCGTTTATCCAGCTGCTCGACCAGCCCGTTGGCCCCTACGACGTCGAGCACCAGATCGAGACGTTCGCAAGCTTTGACGGTCACGTTATTATCCAGACGATCTTTTTGAACGGCGAGTATCAGGGCAAGCTCATCGACAACACCGGCGAGGAGTACGTCGCCCCCTGGCTCGCGGCGCTCGAGCGCATTCGCCCACAAGAAGCGACCATCTACACGGTGGCGCGCGAGACACCGGTCGCCGGCCTTGCCAAAGCGGCGCCTGAGGTGCTCGACGCCATTGCCGCGCGCGTGCGCGCCATCGGCATTCCCTGCCAGGTGAGCTACTAGCAAAACCACGCAGCAGCCAGTGTCCGCCATCCCGCTCCATCAGTTGCGGTGATATAGTTCCTATTTATGCTGTTAAACCGCTTAAATCGGAACTATATCACCGCAACTTTTATGGACGCGTGGGTGGGCTATACTAGCTGCGGATGAAAGGAAGTTAGCCATGTTTGACAACGGACCTGTGCCCGGCCGCAACGACGCTTGCTGGTGCGGCAGCGGCAAAAAATATAAGAAATGCCATAGCGCCTTTGATGAGCGCCTTGAGCGCCTGTGGGAAGAGGGCTGGGAGGTCCTGCCCCGCACGCTCTACAAGACACCCACCGATATCGAGGGCATCAAGCGCTCGGCCGCTATCAACGTGGGCGTGCTCGATTACGTAGGCGAACACATCGCCGCGGGCATGACCACCAACCAGATCGACCAGATGATCTACGACTACACCGTCGAGCACGGCGGCACGCCGGCCGACCTCAACTACGAGGGCTACCCCAAAAGCGTGTGCACATCGATCAATGATGTGGTCTGCCACGGCATTCCTTGCGACACGGACGTGCTGCACGAGGGCGACATCATCAACGTGGACTGCTCCACGATCCTGGACGGTTACTTTAGTGATTCGAGCCGTATGTTCTGCATCGGCGAGGTCTCGGCCGAGCGCCAGCGCCTGGTCGAAGTCACCCGTGCCAGCGTGGAGGCGGGTCTGGCGGCCGTCAAGCCATGGCTACCACTGTCCGTTATGGCCGAGGCCGTGCAAAAGACGGTCGAGGACGCCGGCTTTAGCGTGGTGCGCGAGTACGGCGGACACGGCATCGGTAAGGAGTTCCACGAGGACCCGTTTGTGGGCTTTACCACCGAGGCGCCCGATGTGGACACCATCATGGCTCCGGGCATGGTCTTTACCATCGAGCCCATGGTCAATGCCGGAGCGCCCGACATCAAGATCAGCAAGGGCGACGGCTGGTGCGTGCGCACCAAGGACGGTAGCGATTCGGCCCAGTGCGAGGTACAGCTCGTGGTGACCGAGGACGGCTACGAGCTGCTGAGCTGGTAGCCGTGGATGCGCCGGATGCTGACGGGCACACTCGTCTTGCATCCGGCGTTTTTATTTGAACGTTTTGCCTGATAAAACCTGCCAAAATAAACCTGTCCCTTTTTGGCAGGTCGAGCGGAGAGGACTGCTTGTGAACATCCTGGTTTTGCTGCCCGTCAACGACCGTCACCGCGCGATCCTTGAGTCGAGCGCTCCGGGCGAGGACTTTATCTACACGAGCGCCGATGCCGTCACGCGTGAGCAGGTCGCCGACGCCGACGCGATCTTGGGCAACATAGACCCCGCCCTGCTTACCGCGTGCGAGCACCTCCAGCTGCTGCAACTGCAGACCGCGGGCTATGACGATTACCTGGCCGCCGGCACCGTGCCAGCCGACGCCAAGCTTTCCTGCTCGGTGGGCGCCTACGGCCAAGCCGTGAGCGAGCACATGTTTGCCATGGTCCTTTCCATGATGAAGCGCCTGCCCGGCTATCACGACTTGCAGCGCGAGCATCGCTGGGAGGATTTGGGGTCGGTCACCTCGCTCAAAAACGCCAATGTGCTGGTGCTGGGCGCAGGCGATATCGGCGGCCACTTTGCCACGCTATGCCGCAGCATGGGCGCGCACGTCCGCGGCATCAAGCGCCATCCGCTCGTCTACCCCATTGTATTTGAGGACATGGACGGCATGGATGCCCTACCCGAGCGCCTGGCCGAGGCGGACGTTGTCGCATCCTTTATGCCCAGCACGCCCGAGACCCGCGGCCTGGCGAACGCCGAGTTCTTCGCCGCGATGAAACCGGGCGCCTTCTTTGCCAACGGCGGCCGCGGTGACCTCGTGGTTGCTGACGATCTGGCTGCCGCTCTTGAGTCCGGACACCTTGCCGGCGCCGCGGTCGACGTCACCGACCCCGAGCCGCTGCCTGCGACAAGCCCCCTGTGGGATGCGCCCAACATGTTCATCACGCCGCACGTCTCGGGCTGGTTCCACCTGGCCGCCACGCTCAACAACGTCGTCGACATCGCCGCGGAGAACCTGCGTCACCTGCAGGCCGGCGAGACGCTTCGCTGCTGGATCGAGCATTAGGGTTCCGCCGTTCTAACGAACGGCGGACCGGTCGACGCTGCGCGCCGCCCAGAACGACAATTTGTCATTCAAGAGACAAGGCATGACCAGAAGGTCTATGCCTTGCCTTTTTCATGCCAACTTGTTCGCTCTGGACATCGCTCGCTGACGCTTGCTCAACCTGCAATGTCATAACAATTCTGTCCAGCTGTTGGCATTGCGGCATTTTCCCAGATAAAACCTGCCAAAATGAACCTGTCCCTTTTTGGTAGGTTGGTGTAATGGGGTCAGGTTGGCTTGCGCCATACCGGTAGTTCTGTCTGCGACACTCTCGCCAAAGTGATATCAAACATACATCTAGCGTTTTCGACACTTCGCTTATTAGAGCCAGTCCGTCTCCTCGTCATAGCGGTCCGAATAGGCGTTACGCTTGAGTTCTTCAGCACTCGTTGGTCGCGCCTTGGACACGTCGACCCCTGACTCGTGGCAAGCGTCGACGAACAGCTGTAAACCCCGATCAATAAGCTGAGCCCCACGCTCGGCCTTCATTTCTTCGGCTCGCATTTAGAGCTCCACGCTTTCGGCGCCGTTGATATGGAGGTCGCGCTCGTAGAAGGCGGTGAGGGCGCGGATGGTGTACATCACGTCGCGCACGCCGCCGGTCTCGTAGCTTGAGTGCATGGCAAGCTGCGGCAGACCCACATCCACGGCGTGCATGCTCGCCTGCATATTGGACAGATTGCCGAGCGTGGAGCCACCCGCCATATCGCTCTTGTTGGCGAAGGCCTGCGTGGGCACGTCGGCGTCATCGCAAATAGCCTGGAACACCGCGCGGCTAAAGGCATCGGTGCAGTAATGCTGGTTGGCGGCTTCCTTGATGACGATGCCGCCGTTGAGCACCACCTGGTTGCGGGCATCGCACTTCTCGGCGTGGTTGGGGTGCACGGCATGCGCGTTGTCGCAGCTCACGAGCATCGATGCGGCAAGGGCGCGATGATATGACTCGTCGTCAAAGCCCAGCGAGCCGTTAATGCGTCGCAGTGCATCGGCCAAGAACGTCGACATGGCACCCTGTTTGGTCTCGGAGCCAACCTCCTCGTTATCAAAGCAGCAGAAGACCGAAACGTCGTGCGCGTTCTCGGCACCCAAAAATGCCTGCAGCGAGGTGTAGGCGCAGGCCAGGTCATCGAGCTTGGGCGTCGAGATGAACTCGTCGGCCCAGCCCCAAATGCGCGCATCCTGACGATTGACCAGGAACAGATCACGGCCCAGGATCTGCTCGGGCTCAACATCCAGCTCTTCGGCGATCAGAGCGTCAAAGTCGCCCTGCTTCAGCTCGCCGGCGCTGATGAGCGGGCACAGGTCGACGGCGCGATTGGGCGCAAAGCCCTCGTTAACGCCACGATTCATATGGATGGCAAGGCTCGGAATGATAGCGACCTCGCGCTCGGTGGCAAGCAGACGACTCTCGATACGGTCGCCCTCGCGCACCAGCACGCGGCCCGCGAGCGCCAGCGGACGATCGAACCAGGTGTAGTCGATCATACCGCCGTAGGCCTCGGTGTTCAGGCGCAGCGTTTCGCCCGCGCCGTCGAGCTCGGGCACGGCCTTGACCTTAAACGTCGGCGAATCGCTGTGCGACGCCGTGAGCTGAAAATGATAGTCACCGGCAACGCCGTCCTCGCCCCACGTCGCGGCCAGGTCCTCGCCCACCTTAAAGGCAACAACGCTCGAGGTGTTGCGCTGCGTGTAATAACGCCCGCCCGGCTCGATGTCCCACGCCGCATTCTCGGGCAGGTAGGTAAAGCCCGCCTCGTCGAGCTCGGCCATAATGGTCGCCGCCGTATGGAACATGCTGGGGCATGCCTCGATAAAGTCGATAAGGTCGTTGGCGGCCTCGATATCGTCGGCCGTCACATGCGCGCGCTCGGGCGTTTCCTGATCCGTCATGCTCTCCCCTTTCGCTGGGTTGATGGTCCCCTCCAGCATACCCCGCCACGCCAGCGCCGCGCTCTTCATTCCATGTTTAATCCCGCGCCGCTCACCAAGCCTTGATTCTCATTTTCATTGCAACAGCCTCAGGACTCAGCGCAACGCGTTGCGCTGAGTCCTGAGGCGCGAATCCGGGTAGGCAACCCCAGAGGGGCCGGAATCCCCCGGCCCGCGATGGAGGGAGGCCGGCATGTCCAGACCCAAGCCGTCCGGAAGGTCGTACGGGAGGCTCACGAGGCACGAGAGGAACACGGTCGAGAGGATGCTCGACCGCAACCGCAGCGCCCGCGAGATCGCCGCGGAGCTCGGCAGGTCGCCCTCGACCGTGACCAGGGAGGTGGCGGCGCACCGCTACGTCACCGCGCCGCGCTCGCGCTACGGCGAGCCCGCGCCCGCGGACCTGTCGGGGGCCTGCCCCAGGCTCTCCGCGTGGCCGAGGTGCTGCAACGGTGTTAGCGCTACTGTAAAAACAACCAATTTCGCCATCGCACTTTAGCCGATTC
>CAUASQ010000036.1 GCA_958431945.1 uncultured Collinsella sp.
GACGGAAAGCACATTAAGTGCTTTCCTTTGCGTGCGGAACTCGCGACAAACTTAACCCCCGCCCCAGCCCCGGAGACCCTCCCTGCCGTCACATTATTCAACCAGTTTTGCGGGCGTGCGCCGCTGCGCGGCTAGCCCGCGTGCTCCTCGGCGGGGTTGGTCTGATGGATCTTGTTGAACTTCCGCCTTTGGCTCATAAAAAACGGGGGATGCGTTGTGCATCCCCCGTTTTTGTTGCGGTTACTCCAGGTCAATAAATTTGGTGCTCAGGATCTTGCCGTCCTTGACGAGCATTCTGGCCATGGTGGGGCCTCTGGTGCCTCTGGGGTAGCTGGCGCTGCCGGGGTTGAGGACCAGGCAGCGGCCTACTTGGGCCTCTTTGGTTACGTGGGTATGACCGTTGATGGCTACGTCTACGGATCCCACCGGAAGGTCTTCGCGGTAGTGGGCTACGGCGAATTTGAGTCCTTCGTAGGTGAAGAGGGCCAGACGGTCTACATCCGGGCCGTAGTCGCGGTAGTAGTCGTTGTTTCCTAGGACCGCTCGCACGGGGGCGATGGTGCATAGATGCTCGTAATCCATCTCTGAGGTGAGGTCTCCGGCATGGATGATCAGATCTGCGCCCTTGAGCTCGTCCAGAAGCGCGGGCGAAAGATAGCCGTGGGTGTCCGAGATGATGTCGATGCGCTTGGCGCTTGCACTGTTCATGGGATCCCTTCTGCAAAACCGATTCGACGTATATACAAAAAGCCCCACGGCTCCGCAGACAATTGGTCTACAGGGCTGCGGGGCCAGTGTGCTAGAGGCTCAGGGCCTTCTTGAGCGGCACAACGCGGCGGCGCGAGACCGGCACGCGTTCGTCGACGCCCGTAATGCCCAGTTGGATAGCGCCCGAGGGCACCGTCTCGACATCCGTGACGCACGCCAAGTTGACGACATAGCGGCGATGAACGCGAAAGAAGCCAAAGTCGCAAAGCTTGGCCTCGAACTGCGCCAGCGAAGTCGTCGATAGAAAACGATCATCGACGGTATAGATACAGGAGTAATCGTCCTTGGCCATGATGAAGCGAATGTCATCCACGGGGATGAGGACCTTACGGCCGCCCTTTTCCACCGGAATGCGCTCGATGGTGGCTTTGCTGTCCGTGACGGGCTTGGCGTGCTGCATGACCTTCTCGATCGCGCGATCCAGGCGTGCCTCCTCAACCGGCTTCATGAGGTAATCGACGGCATCAACGTCGAACGCCTCGACGGCATGATCGCTATACGCGGTCACAAACACAATCGCCGGCGGATTCTTAAGCTTATGCAGTGCCTCGGCAAGCTGCAGGCCAGAAGCGCCGGGCATCGAGATATCGAGAAATACGACATCGACGCGGCTTTCCATCAACATCTCAATGGCGGAGCGGACGCTCGACGCCTCAGTGATCGTGCCGATCTTGCCCGTCTGCTCGAGCAAGAAGCGAAGTTCCGAACGGGCCGGGGCCTCATCATCCACAATCATCGCACGCAGCATAGGGATTAAACCTTTCGTCAACAAACTAGGCTGGGCATCCGCCGCTTGGCGTTGAGCCCATAGTCTTTTATTTTACTCTTGAATGTCAAAGATGCTCTCTGACAAATCAAGATGCAGGAGCACTTTGGTGCCCTTGCCCGGCGCCGATTCGACGCGCGTATAAGAGTGCGGTCCATAAAAGCGATGGATGCGCTCAGAAATATTGTGCATGGCCACGCCGGCGCCGCCGCCTTGCGGGGAACTGGCATCGGGGCGGGCGGAGCGCTCATCAAACAGCCTGGCGGCGGTGCCCTCGTCCATGCCCACGCCGTTGTCGGCCACGGCAATCAGGATTGCGTCGTCGCCGTCTTGATGGACGGTCACATCGATCTGCAAGGCATCGCCATCGCCCATGCCATGCCGCACGGCGTTCTCGACAATGGGCTGGATTACAAAGGCCGGGACCAACGTGTCCTCGACATCCTCGGAGACATCGAAGGCCGCCAGTACGCGGTCCTCGCCAAAGCGCGCCTTCTCAAACGTCAGGTAGCGCTTGGTCTGGGCAACCTCGCGCGAGACCGGGATAAGCGACCCCGAGTTGTCGAGCGTGGCGCGATAGAACGATGAGAACTCGCGCAGCAGCTCGCGGGCACGCAGCGGGTCGGTACGCGTAAACGACGCGATGGTGTTGAGCGTGTTGAACAGAAAGTGCGGGTTGATCTGCGCCTGCAGGGCACGCACCTCGGCACGGGCCGTCAGTTCCTTTTGCACCTCGAGCTCGTGGATGGCGAGCTGCGTGGACAGGATCTCGGCAAAACCCGAGGCGAGCGCATACTGGGTACGGTCGACGGCACGCGGGGTCTTGTAGTAGAACTTGAGCGTGCCGACGGTGCGGTCGCCCACCTTGATGGGCGCGATGATGCCGGCGGGAACATGGTTGTGCGAGCCATCTGAACCCACCACGTCCACCACGCGGTTGAACGACTGCACGATGCCGTGCTCAATGACGTAGCGCGTGGCAAGCGTATGGATGGGCGAATCGGGCAGCAGCTTTTCCTCGAACTCGCCCGCGCAGGCCAGCACGTTGCTCTCATCGGTGATGGCAACGGTCATGGCGCGCGTCTCGGGCAAAATGCGCCGGCACACCAAACGCGCCGACTCCTGCGTCAGACCGCCCTTAATGTCCTCGAGCATGGCCGAGGCCACCGAGAGCGTCTCCTCGGTGTACTGGGAGCGCACCGAATCGGGATTGAGCGTCAAAAAGATAAAGATGCACAGAAAGATGCACAGCAGCGCGCAGGCAATCACCGTGGCGATCGGCTCGATACCGGTCACCAAGGCAAAAATAAAGTACACCAGCACGCAAATGGCGCAGGCAACGGCAATGATGCGAAAGATTGATATTGAACTATCGCGCTGGGCGCGGCGGTCGATCATTCGGCCCCCTCCAGGATACTGATCAGTTGTGCGTCACGCCAAAGCCCGTCCATGATCTTGGGCCAAAAGCTCTGGAAACGCAGGTAGCTTGCAGCGTTTTGGCGCGCATAGGCCTTTGCCTCGTCGATACCATGGCGCCAGATGCGCAGGTAGCCCTCATGCTCGCGGGTAAACACGCTGCGGACCATAGCGGTCTTGCGCACGCGGTCGTCGAGCTCGCGCGAAATCCACGGGCCCGGGTAGGGCATGAGCGATGCCGCCGTAACGGGAATGAGCTCCTTTTGATGCGCGGCGAATGTCAACTTGGCCCGTTCGTAGTACCAACGGTATACATCCTGCATAAAGCGCGGTGAGCGCTTTTCGGACTCCGGAGGCAGATGGCGCACGGTCCACTCGTTATCGAACCACACGTCGTAGCCAAACATGCGCATGTTAAAGAGGTAATCCAAGTCCTCGCCGCGGGTGATAAACGGGTCAAAGGCCACACGCGTAAAGGCGCGGGCGTGCAGGCCCATCAGGCCGCCGCACACGTAGTTGGAGCGCGAGATGCGGGTGCCCGAAAGCGCCTTTTTCATCCAACGGTTGAACTCGATGCGCTTGGTCCACCAACGATGGCAGATGCCCGCCTTGTCCGTGGGAGCCAGCGGCGAGCCGTCGCGATCGTAGAAATAGCCGCTCTTGACCAAGATCGGCAAGCCCTGACGCGTCTGCTGCCCCAACGCATAGGTCGCGCGCTTCATAAAGTCGGCGTCGATGACAGTCTCATCGTCATCCAAAAAGATAACCGCGTCATGCCCCAGCACAGCGGCACAGGCTAGCCCCATGTTGCGGATGGCGCCGTAGCCTCGCAGGCTCACGCACTCGCCCGAACCCTTGGGCGCGATCTGAGCAACCCGGTCTGCGATGCGCGAGGCCTGGGTGTTGGTGACAACGGTGACCTTGAGCGTGGGATGCGCGTCGACAATCTCGTGCACGCGCAGCGACACATCGGCTGTGGCAGAAACGGGACAGACCACCAAAAGGATGATGCGCGGGATGTCACGTACCTGCTCAAGCGAGGCCAGGCAGCGGTCGAGTTCGGGATTGTCGGCGTTGAGTCGCGTCGAATGGTCATAGGTGCCAGGAGCGTTTGCGCAAGCGTCATCGCCCGCCCAATACGTTGGAATCACGACCGTGGCGTTCATGCCTTACCCTCCCTGCAACACAAAAACGGGACGCCGCCAAACACAGGCGACGCCCCGCGACCTAGCTGATTCCATCATACCCACTTGGGCAAATCATTGCTCGCAAGTCGCAATGTTTATTGCGGATAACCCCAAAAGAGTACCGTGGACAGGCACAATAGCCGCTCGCTCCTATGCGGCATGCTCTGCCGCCCGAGTCATGCGGGACAGGCGAACCAGCAGCATAAAGCCAACGACCAGCAGCACACCAATGGAAAGGACGCCCAGCGACGGGTTGCCGGTCAGCGAGGTGACGACCGACACCAGGAAGGTGCCCATAACGCTTGCATAACGACCAAAGATGTCAAAGAAGCCGTAGTACTCGTTGGACTTTTCCTTGGGGATAATGCGGCCAAAGTAGCTACGGCTGAGCGCCTGCACGCCGCCCTGGAACAGGCCGACCATAATGGCAAGCACCCAGAATTCAAAGGCGGTCTTTAGGAAGAACGCGGCGAACAGCACAATGCCCATGTAGGCGGCGACCGCCACCAGGATCATGTTGAGCGTGCCCACGCGTCCGGCGAGCTTGCCGTAGATGATGGCGGACGGAAAGGCCACGAACTGCGTAACGAGCAGCGCCAGCACCAGCTGCGTCGAATCGATGCCCAAGGCCGATCCGTAACTGGTGGCCATGGAAATGACCGTGTGCACACCGTCGATATAGAAGAAGAACGCGATCATGTAGACCAGCACGGTCTTGTTGTGGGCGATCTCGCGCATGGTGTGTCCGACCTCGGAGAACACACCGCCCACGATGTGGCCGATAGTGTCCTCGGGACCGCGCTCGCGACCGTACTTTTGCTTATAGGTGCGAATGAGCGGCAGGGTAAAGATGAGCCACCAGGCACCAGTGATGATAAACGACAGACGCGTTGCCAGCATGGTGGGGACGCCAAGAGCGGGGCCACCCATGATGAGCGCCAGGCAGATGACGAACGGCACGGTGGAACCGATATAGCCCCAGGCATAGCCCGAGCTGGACACGGCGTCCATGCGCTCGTCGGTCGTAATGTCGGGCAGCATGGCGTCGTAGAACGTCATAGAAGAGTTAAGGCCGATGGTGCACAGCACGTACACGGTCAAAAATGCCATGGCGGACATTGGGATAGCCTGCGCCAGGCAAAGAACCAGGCCCGTGAGGAAGAAGCCCAAGAAGAACTTGATCTTGTTGCCGGCGTAATCGGCAAGCGCGCCCAGAATGGGCATGAGCATGGCAATGACCAGCGAGGCAATCGTCTGCGCGTTGCCCCAGGCGACCACCAGGTCTGCCGAGGAAGCACCGGTATTGATGGCGTTAAAGTAGATGGGCACCACCGAGGTATTGAGCAGCACGAGGGCCGAGTTGCCCACATCGTACATAACCCAGTTACGCTCGAGCTTGGTGTATTTCATGGACAGGGCCCCTTCGTATTCGCCCGATATGCAGTTAGTTCATCGTACCCCAATTGTCCAGAGGCGCCGGTAAGGATTCGGCAAAGGGGCACGCACGAGCCCTACTCCTCGCGGTCGAACTCTTCGTCGGCGCCGAGCACGCGACCGCTGTAATTGACGTGGTTGGTCACGGCTTCCATATCGCCGGTCTCGATAAAGCGGGCGACGGTGAGCTCGTAATCGAGCAGTGCGCGGTCAAAGACCTCGGGGAAGCTCTCGGTCGAGACTTCATCGGTAAAGGGGCTCTTCCATGCCAAGTGGCCCAGATTTCCGGTACGCTCGGGCAGCTCGGTCGTCACGCGGTGCGCAAGGCCGTCGAGCAGCGAATAATCGTGCACCAAGCCCTCGAGCAGGGCAATCGCGCGCGTCTTGGCCGAACCGGCGGGCTCGATAGTGCGGTAGAGCAGCTGCATGTCGGCTACGGCGCCGCCGTACTCTCCCACCGGGATATCGATGCCGTACACGCGTCCGGCAACATAGCTCATCAGCACACCGGCAACGCGATTGATGCGGTCGGTAGTGACGATCTCGCCCGCCGGCGGATAATCCTCGACCGTAGCCCCATCGCGCTTGAGCTGCAGCATCAGCACGTCCAGGTCGCTTTCGAGCACGGCATGAACTTGACTGCCCGAAGCCTCGAGCTCGGGATCGGACTCGACAATGCCAAACTGCTGCTCGTAGACAAAGGGATGGGCATTGCGATCGAGCACATAGTGCGACAGCAGGCCCAGCGCAAAGGCGCGACCCAGATTGGCATCGCGCGGCTGCAGGTGCGACACGCCGTCGCGCAGGCACGAGAACTGGCGCGACATGCGCGAGCGGTGCATGACCTGAGCAAGCGACATGCAGTCGGAAATGCGCGGCGTGAGCATGTGAAAGAAGAACGGGTCGGGACCTTGGTTTCCCAGGATAAAGGCGATGCGCTCCTCGTCGGACGTGATAACGCCCTGCGGAAGACGGTCGATGCTTTCCTCGCCAAACAGATGATGCGTAATGAGCGCGGGCATAATAATCCTTTCGATTTCATTCGATGCAATCCATTATGCCCACCGCACAGTCATGCCAAACCTGTAACGGCAAACGATGGCACACCGACCCTTACGCAAGCCCCAAGTGCGATTTGACCTCGGCAGCGCGACGGCGGGACACGGGCACCGTCGAGGTTACGCGATCGAGCCTGAGCTCCATCAGGCCCGTGGAGCCGATCTCGACATTGTGCACGTCTTCCAAATTAACCAGATAGCTGCGGTGGACACGGATAAAGCCCTCGGAAGCCAGGCGCCGCTCGAGCGATGAAATCGACTCATTGATCAGATATGTTCCCTCGGCGCAGACGGCATTGCAAAAATCGGCGCGCGCCTCAAAGTAGCAGACATCCGCCACGGGAATGAACACCTTTTTGCCCCCGCGATCCACCGTCAGGCGCAAAGGCTGACGCGGAGCATGGACGACACGGCGAGCGCCCAGGGCAGTCTCGATCTTGTCGAGCGCCTTTGACAGGCGGGCATCCTCGACCGGTTTGACGATGTAATCGACCGCATCGAGGTTATAGGCATCGGCCGCATACTCGGCAAATGCCGTCACAAACACCACGACCGGCGGCGTCTTTAGGTTCTGCAACGTCTCGGCAAGCTCAATTCCCGAGCGACCGGGCATGGTAATGTCTAAAAACAGCACGTCGGGCTTGTTCGACAGAATCGACTCCACGGCTTCGGTGACATTGCCCGCCTCGGCAATCTGACCCACACGTGTATCCTTTTCCAACAGATAGCGTAGCTCAGCCCTAATTGGAGGCTCGTCATCAACCACCAAGATGTTCCAGCCTTCGGACATATGCGCTTCCCCTCTTTTTCTCTCAATCCAACCGCGTGCTACACCGTCAACGGCGCCGGCTCATGTGGCTCGCCGTTCAACTCAACGATGACCTGCGTTCCCACGCCCTCCTGGGACTTCACGCGCATGCCGGAATCTTCTCCGTAAAAGAAATGGATGCGCTGAAGCACGTTGAAGAGCGCCAGGCCGCAACCTCGCTTGACGGAGCCGTCGGCGGTAATGCTCTCGGGTTCCTCTCGGCGATGCTGCTCAAACAGATGCGCGCAGACTTCTTCGCTCATTCCCATGCCGTCGTCTTCGACGATGATCTCCAAGCCGTCATCGGTCTCAAAAGCCCTAACACGAATAGAAAGCGGCTCGATCTCGCGCTGCGCATGCTTGATGCAGTTTTCGAGCAGCGGCTGCAAGATAAACGGCGGCACCAGGCTGTCACGCACCTCAAAGTCGATGTCGACCGAGACGCGCAGACGGCCGTCGCCATACCGGGCCTGCATAAGATTGATATAACGAGTGCCCTGTTCCACCTCGTGCTCGAGCGTGGTGAGCGTATCGGAGTCAGAAAGCGTCTGACGATAGTAGTTGGAAAAGTCGATCAGCAGCGATCGCGCCTTGTCGGGCTCGGTTCGAACGAGCGACACGATCGTGCTAATGGTATTGAATAGAAAATGCGGGTCGACCTGCGATTGCAAGGCGCGCAGCTCCACGCGGGCCGTAAGCTCGTCCTGGCGCTCGAGCTCAAAGCTGGCGAGCTGCGTGGAAATTAGATCGGCAAAGCCCGAGGCCAACGCCGTCTGGCGCATATCGATGCTGCTCAGGCGGGGATAGTACAGCTCGAGCGTACCCACGCAATGCCCGCGCACGGTAAGCGGCGCAACAATGCCGGCGCGCAGGCGGGGAAAATAGCCGCCCGTCTCATTGGAGGTGTCACGCGAAAACACGCTCTGCTCGCCCGTCTCAATCACACTGAGCGTGGTCTTGAGCACGACCGGGGTGCCGGCAGGGCACTTTGCCGAGTCCTCGCCCCAGCTTGCCAACACCTGCTTGCCGTCGGTAAAGCAGATGGCAGAGGCGATAGTTTCGGACAGGATGATCTTAGAGGCGCCCAGGGCAGCTTCGGGCGTAAGGCCGCGCGACGTGTAGGCGAATATTTTCGACGCGATGGCGAGCGTGCGGTCGGTAGCGCTCGATGTGAGGTCGTCGGGAACGACAAAGACGTACGAGAAGAAGAAGCACAGCATGACCAAGCCGGCAATGACGACAACGGCCGGAACGGGATTGGGATTATCGGTTAGATCCCAGATGAGCAGCAGGATAAGCAGCGGAACGACGATACCGAGCAAGATGGCTTGAACCACATGCTGAGCGGTACGAAAGACCTTGGTAGAGTTGTAGCTCTTGCCCAGAATCAGCCTATTGAGATCCACCGTCATCTCCTTCTTACTGACGCACCCCATAGCAATAAAGAGGGCCGCAAGCGACCCTCTCCATTGCATTATGCAATCAAATACTGTGTTTTACATCAAGCCATCGATGAACGGTAGCTTAGGCGCTGTACTTGTTTGCCTCGCCGAAGGTGCCGCCCTCGACAATCCAGCCGTCCTTCATGATGACGTCCATGTTGTCGGTGTTGAGCACGTGGATGTCGGCGGCGACGTCACCGTTGACGACCAGCAGGTCGGCGCACTTGCCGGCCTCGATGGAACCGGTCTCGTCCTCGATGTGGCACATCTTGGCACCGTTGAGGGTGGCACAGGTGATGGTCTCGACCGGGGTGAAGCCGATCTTGTCGACGAACTCGTACATCTCCTCGATGGAGCAGGTGCCGTACGGGGTGACGAAGGAGAAGGAGTCGGAGCCGATCGTCATGACGACGCCGCGCTTCTTGGCCTCGCGCAGGCAGTCGTAGTTGCGCTGCAGCTCCTTCTCGACCAAGGTGCCCTCGTACTTGTCGTGCAGCTCGGGGACGTAGACGGGCGGATAGGTGGCGTACCAGGTGGGCAGGAAGGCGATCGTCGGGGTGAAGAAGGTGCCCTGCTCGGCCATGAGGTCCATGGTGCGCTCATCGATATCGAAGCCGTGAATCAGCTGCTCGCAGCCAAAGCGAACGGAATCGTAGGCAGCGGCGTGGTTGTTGTAGCAGTGGCTCCACACGGGGATGCCGACCATCTTGGCCTCTTCGACCACGGCCTGAATCTCCTCGGAGCAGTAGTGCTGGTCGCGGCCGGAGTCCCAGCGCCAGATGCCGCCACCGGTAGCCCAGATCTTGATGGCATCGGGGTTCTCGCGCAGGCGACGACGGACGGCCTTGCGCAGATCCCAAGGACCGTCGACCTGATCGCCCCAGGGGTGCGATTCCTTGTTGAGCTCCTGGCTGCAGTGGTGGGAGTCGCCGTGGCCGGCAACGCGGCAGAAGCCAAGGCCGGTGGCCAGAACGCGCGGGCCCTTGAAGACGCCCTTGTCGATGCAGTCACGGATCTGGATACCAAAGCGGCCGATCTCGCAGACGGTGGTGAGGCCGTGGGTGAGGCAGTCATAGGCCTGCTTGACGGCGACGGCCTGCTTCTCGAGGAGCGGCTGCATGACCCAGTCGGTGTCATCGTCAGTCAAGTTGCCCGAGAAGTGCAGGTGGGTGTCGATCAGGCCGGGAAGGACAGTCTTGCCGGCGGCGTCGATAACCTCAACGCCCTCGGGAAGGTCCTGCATAGCACCGGCGTACTCGATCTTGCCGTTGTCGTCGACGAGAACGAGGGAGTTCTCGACCGGCTCGGCACCGGTACCGTCGATGAGCTTGCCGCCAACGATTGCATACTTAGTGGACATGGTTCCTCCTTATGGATCCATATAGTGGGCGAGGCCGTGTTGGGTTAAGGCCTCACAAAGCTACCCAAGTGGCGCCGGGTTCGGTGCGCGGAAGAGAGGGGCCCGCGCACCTGATCCGCCCCGGCTCGGCGTTACTTTTTGCGGGAATTGGTGAAGGCCATGAGAGCCAGGCCGACGACCAGCCAGCCGATTACGATGCTCCACTCCACCATGTTGAGGGAGGCGGGAGAGAACGGAATCACAAGCAGGCCGATGATGATGGCACAGGCACCGATGGCGAGGCCGATGCCAAACTTGCCGCCGGGCACCTCGTAGGGACGAGGCAGGTCGGGCTCGGTGAAGCGCATACGCAGGCATGCGAGGGCGACCATGCCGCAGGAGAAGATGAAGGCGAGAGCCGACACGTTGGTCAGAGGGATGAGCATGTTCTTGCCCAAAAACGGTCCGACGACGGTGATGACGCCCAAGACGACGCAGGCAAGCTTGGGAGCGCCGGACTTGGGGTCGACCTCGGCGAACTGCTCGGGCAGCTGGCCCTTGCGGCCCATGGCGAGCATGATGCGGCTCGTGGCGCCGTAGAAGGAGTTCATCGGGCCCATGGGTCCAAGCGTGGCGATGACGAGCATGGCCAGGTACAGAAGCATGTTGATGCCCTTGAGGCAGGCGAGCGCGGGAACCGGGCTCTTAACGAACTCATGCCAGTCGAGGATGGTGCCGAACGAGTAGATACAGACCATGTAGAAGCCGCCGGCGGCCAGCAGAGCCAGGGAGATGATCTTGCCGAACTTGTTCCAGTTGAGGCCCTCGGCCGCTTCCTCAGCCTGCTGGGGAATGGTGTCGAAACCGGCGTAGAAGAACGGGGTCAGAACCAGGACCGACACGATACCGGCGAACAGGCTGGTGCCCTCGGTGGCGGCCTTGCCGCCGCCAGCGCCGGCGACCCGGGAGAACACGGGCATGGCGTTGTCCGGCGAGCCGGTGAACAGCGAGACGCCCATGGCGAGCAGCATGCCGCAGAGCAGGGCCTTGGTCAGGAAGGCCTGGAGCTTGGCGGCCGAGCTGGCACCGCGGAAATTGAGGAAGATGACGTAGACTGCAAAGCCGAGCGCGATCAGCGTCGGGAACAGGTAAACGTCGGCACCCAGGATGGTGTAGAGCTTGACGGCGCGCAGCCACTCAAGACCGGGCAGGCTACCGAACATCTCGGACACGAGGGTCGAAATGGCGATGGCCTCCCACGGGCACAGGATGCCGTTGCCCAGGGCCAAAAGCCATCCGGTGATGTAGCTCAGCGTACGGCCAAAGCTACGATCGACATACTCGACGATGCCGCCCGAGATGGGGATAGCAGCCGTGAGCTCACCGAAAACAGCTCCGACGGGCACGAGGAAGATTGCACCCAAGAGGAATGCGATCATAGCGGGAACGGGACCGCCGCCCACGACCATCCAGTCGCCGACCTGCAGAACCCAACCGGTACCGATGATGGCACCGAAACCGATGGTGAAGAAGTTCCAGAGCGAAAGCGTTTTCTTCATGCCGCCGTTATCCCCGACTGCAACTTCTGCGTTCTTGTCCGCCATTGTTCCCCTCCTTTCCTTTTTGACGCCCCTTGACGTCACCCCTTGCGCGGTCTGTTTTGCCGCGCTCTTTTATTTCGTGGCTTTAAGATACGGCCTTGGCGCAGCAGCTCCGCTTGTAGCTCGACCGAAGGCAGAACTGCAAAACGAGCGGCGCCGTTTTTGGGACGAACGGCACGGTTTGCCGCTCATTGTTGCCGCCCGTCCGACGGGCGTACGCTCATCGGACGCATAGAGAGATGTTTTTGAGGCCGTGTGTTTTGCGCCTTTCGTACCGTTTACCGAGCTTTTGACGCGCGGGCCCATTTGTTGCACATCTTTTTTGTAGGATGGACAGGTTATACATGAGACAAGGCGGTACGAATGGCATACGGATACAACGACGGTGATCAACGGCGACAAAGCGTTCGCCTTGCTGGCCGTACCACGCCGACGCCCAGAAGTGCCACGAGCAGCAATCCGCAACGTCCTCAAGAGCAACCCAGGCCTTCGTCTCGGCAGCAGGCAAGCAGAACACGGCAGAGTGGCCGTCTGAGCACGGGCACAAGCGCGCAGCAAGATAGCCGCTTGGGCGCGCGCACTCGACAGCGTCAGGCCGAGGTTCCGCAACTGCACCGCAACGGCGCACGTCAGCCCGGCATCCATATCAACCGCTTCTTTTCGCATCCCCAAGGCGGACGCGACGGCAAGCCCTACCGCTCGGCATCGCACGTGAATGCCCCCGCCCTGCCGGCTCGTCGACTTCGCCTCGCACTGTGCTCTATCCTTACCTGTCTGGTCTTTGTGCTTATGAGCTCCTGTATGTCCCACGGGTCGGCCGGTCTCGAGCCCACCGCCGAGGACAAGCTGCTCAAGGCCCCCGTCGCACCCGGTTATTTTTTCGCCTTTTCGACCCCACGCTCGCAATGGCAAGCCGGCACGATGCCCCATATCTATCAGATCGACCCTGCGTGGTCGGAGCTGCCTTACGCCGGCGGCACCATCCGCCGAAATGCCTGCGGGCCCACGTGCCTCACCATGGTCTACATCTTTAAGACGGGACGCACCAATATGACCCCCGTCGATATGTGCGCGCTTTCCGAGGCGGGCAATTACGCCCCCACCGGTGCAACCGAATGGTCGTTTATGACGAGCGGCGCGTGGCAGTTGGGACTTAACGGAACGGAGCTCCATAACGATCGCGACTCGATGACTCAGGCGCTGCGTTCGGGAGCGCCCGTCATCGCCGCCGTTCGGCCGGGCACCTTTACCAACGTGGGCCACTACATTGTGCTTTACGGTATTGACGACGCCGACCAGATTGGAGTCTTCGATCCCAACTCGGCCAGCCGCAGCGCCCGCCGCTGGGGCGTCGTAGAAGTCCTTAACGAAGTCGAAGCCATGTGGGCCTACTACTAGTCATTGGGGATAATCATTGGGGACAGACTTAAATGAGTAGCCCCAGGCTGCCAGGAACTGCCGACACGGAAAGCGCATCCCATTTTGGAGCTCAATAGCGGGATGCACTTTCCGTTAGCGGCCCGTTTGGGAAACTACGTTCCACTTTCCGGCAACATTCCGGGATGCATTTTCCGGTTGAGGCCCTCAAGGGAAACTATGTCCCATGTTGGACGCTCATTCTGGGATGCGCTTTCCGCAGTTGATTGATGCGGGCTTTAAGGACTGTTCCAAGCTGCCAGCAGAGACGATATGAGCAGGACATAAAAACATTGAGAGCCCCTGCTGCATGAAAG
>CAUASQ010000037.1 GCA_958431945.1 uncultured Collinsella sp.
TGCTGTGCGACATATCTGCCTTTCGGTATCACCGGATACCTCCACAGGTCTTGGCAATAATGCCGGACCTGCCCGATTCTGCGGACGATCCGCGCAGGGAACGCCTTTGTGAGCATCCGCTCGTCAAGCATTTCCTGGGCACCCCGTTGCACGTGTTGGCACAGGGCAGCTGCGGACGTAAGGGCGATCGCATTGTCAGGCATGTTTGGAACGGGGAGAGGCCGTTTGGCTCCGTGCGGCAGACAGAGTTTGGCCTCGATGTTGCGTCCCCGCTCTTTACCCTGCTGACCCTGGCTTCCTCGGTCTCAAACGAGCGTCTGATCATGTGCATGTATGAGATGTGCGGCACCTTTGCCGTGTGCAAGATTGCGCCTCAAGTAAAGTTGGCACTTGAGCAGACATATGGGGGCCGGTGGGGTGATGCACGGTTGGGCTGGGAAAACGTAGAAGATGCCTCGGGGAATCCAACGGACTTGTGGAAACGGCCTCCCTTGATCGAGCTCTCTGAACTTACGGAGTTCGCCAATAAGATCCAGGGGCTCCGTGGTGCTAAATCGTTCACACGTGCCGCAAAATGCATTACGGGGGTTGTGGCATCGCCGCTTGAGGTCCAAGCTTCGATGCTGTTCGGCCTTACAAGATTGCGCGGTGGCGAAGGGCTGTGCCTCACCAATAACGTTGAGATCCGCTTGACGCGCAGTGCCCGCCTGATTTCGGGGCTTGATAGGCGCTATGCCGATATCCTGCTGACAAATAAGGACGGCAGCCGAGAGTGTCTGGTTGAATGCCAAGGTAAAGCCATTCACGGATCCATAGAATCCAAGATCTCGGACTCCGATCGAACGACGGCGCTGCAAGCGATGGGATACCCCGTCGTTCTGATGACCTATGGTCAGCTGGCCGACCTCGATGCCTTCCGCGTGGTGATGGAGCTCATCATGTCCTATCTCGATGTGCCGCTGAAAGACAAGACGCCGCGGCAGCAGGGGCTCGAACGGCGGCTTCGTGAGGAGATTTTTATCGATTGGGCGGGAATGTAGCCGCGCGGGTGGAAAACGGTCGCGTGAGCTAGAGTTTTGGCCGCGAAAAGGCTTCAGTTGCTCCTTGAAATTGGTTTTAAAAGTGCTATCAAGAACAAGTTATTTCGGAAAATGGACAGTCAACTTTAATTTGGCATATAGAGATCGATTTTTACTTACTAAAACCCCTGATAAAGCTGTTTATAAAAACAGTTGTGCTTAGCGATTTGGGCCTCACGGTCTATTATCCGAAACAACATGTTCTGGGTAGCACTTTCCCAGCCGCCGGGAGCAATGAAATCGGCCCCCGTTTCGTGAAAACGGGGGCCGAATGGGCTTCGTGGCTTGTCTGACGGGCTTGGCGCCGACGCTACTTGATCACGCGCACGCGATACATCGACGAAATTTGCTTGAGCGCCTCGATGGTGCTGCTGTCCAAGTGCTCGTCGGTGTCGAACATGGTGTAGGCGTTCTCGCCAGCGGACTCGTTGGTCATACGCTGCACGTTGGCGTTGTCCTTGGCCAGGATGGCCGTGATCTGGCCGATCATGTTGGGTACGTTGGCGTGCAGGCAGGCGATGCGGCTTGCGGCGCGCGCCTTGCCCATGCTGCAGGCGGGGTAGTTGACGCTGTGTGCGATGTTGCCGTTTTCCAGGTAATCCTTGAGCTCGCTGATGGCCATATCGGCGCAGTTGGCCTCGGCCTCGCCGGTACCGGCGCCCGAGTGCGTGGTGATAAACGTATTGGGCATCTTGACGGTCTTGGGCGTGGCAAAGTCGCAGCTAAACCAGCTGAGCTTGCCCTCGCGCAGGGCGGCGTCGACGGCGTCCTCGTCGATGATGGTCTCGCGTGCGTAGTTGATGAGCACGGCGCCCGGGGCCAGCAGGTCGATCTGCTCGGTGCTGATCATGCCGATGGTGTCGGCCTTGCTGGGCACGTGCACGGTGAGGTAGTCGCAGCCGCGGCAGAGGTCCTCGAGCGTGCCCACGCGCTGCACCTCGCGGCTCAGCACCCACGCGTGCTCGACGGAAATGAACGGATCGTAGCCGTAGACGTCCATGCCTAGATCGACACAGGCGTTGGCGACCTTAGAACCAACATTACCCAGGCCGATGACGCCGATGCGCTTGCCCTTGAGCTCCCGGCCCACAAAGGCCTTCTTGGCCTTCTCGGCATCGACCTGAATTTTGGGATCGTCGGCGTTATCGCGCACCCAGTTCATCGACTGCACCACGCCGCGGCTCGAGAGCACCAGCATGCCCAGGACGAGCTCCTTGACGGCATTGCTGTTGGCGCCGGGGGAGTTAAAGACGACGACGCCCTTCTTGGCGTACTCCTCGACGGGGATGTTGTTGACACCGGCGCCGCAGCGGGCGATGGCGCGGATGCCCTCGGGCAGCTCGTAGCCGTGCAGGTCGGTGGAGCGCATCAGGATGGCGTCGGCCTCCTCGGCGGTGCCCACAAACTCGTAGCCCTCGCCAAACTCGACTTTGCCGTCTTTAGTGATGTCGTCGATGGTCTTAATCTTACGCATGGAAAAACTCCTTAGCAGGTTTTGATCTAAACAGGGTGGTCTGAGGTGGCTGGTCGGCCCGCTCGTTGCGGGCTAGTTAGATCGCGGGCTCAAACTATGCTGCGCTTCGAAGTCCTTCATGTACGAGGCCAGTGCCTGCACGTCTTCCATGGTTACGGCGTTGTAGACGCTGGCGCGCATGCCGCCCACCAGGCGATGGCCCTTGACGTTTTGGATCTGGTGCTCGGCCGCGCCCGCAACAAAGGCCGCGTCGAGTTCGACATCGCCGGTACGGAAGGTGACGTTGGCGATGGAGCGACTGTCTATCTGCGCGGTGCCGTGGAATAGTTTGCTGTTCTCGAGCAGGTCATAGAGCAGGTTAGCCTTGGCCCAGTTGCGCTCGGCCATGGCGGCAAGTCCGCCGGTCTGCTCAACCCAACTGAACACCTTGCCGCACACGTAGATGCCAAAGGTGTTGGGCGTGTTGAGCATGGAGCCCTTGGCGGCCTGGGTCTTAAGGTTCATGTACTGCGGCGTCTGCGCAAAGGCCGGACCGTCGGCGATCAGGTCGTTGCGCACGATGACCACGGTCACGCCAGCGGCGCCGGCGTTTTTCTGAGCGCCGGCGTAGATGAGTCCGTAGCGCTCGACGTCGAGTGGTTGCGACAAAAAGCAGCTCGAGACATCGGCGACCAGCGGCACATCGCCGCAAGCGGGAAGCTCATGGTACATGGTGCCAAAGATGGTGTTGTTCTGGCAGATGTAGACGTAGTCGAGCCCGTCGCCCGCGGCCTCGGCGGCAATGCGTGCGTTGACGTCGGCCATGGTGGGTATGCGGTCGAAGTTGGTGTCCTCAGAGCTCGCGAGCAGCATGGCCTCGCCGTACTTGGCGGCCTCCTTGTACGCCTTTTTGGCGAAGTTACCGGTCACGACGTAGCCGGCGCGGCCGCGGCGCATGAGGTTCATCGGGATGCCCGCAAACTGCAGCGTGGCGCCGCCCTGCAAAAACAGAACACGGTAGTTATCGGGGATGCTCAGCAGGCGGCGCAGGGTTGCCTCGGCGTCGTCGATGATCTGCTGGTACATGCTAGATCGATGGCTCATCTCGAGCACGGACATGCCGCAACCGTGGTAGTCCATCATCTCGTCGGCGATCTCGGCGAGCACGCTGGTAGGCAGCGCGGCCGGGCCAGCTGAGAAGTTGTGCACACGTGCCATCTTCTAGTTCCCCTCGTAGTCGTTTGAACGTTCGGGATACTTTAGCACAGTGGAGCGTCAGGCGCGACCGCATCACGGTAAAACTCGAGTGCGCCGCTATGATTTACAGGATGGTTACATGGGGGAGGGGTGCTTTACTCCTCGGGCAAATCCAAATCTGCGAGCGAAGGCATGAGGTTCTCTAGGCGCTTGATTTCTTCGTCGCAAATTAGCTAACCCCTGGTCACTACGGCGCCAGCGTGGCGATGACGGCTTCGTCGCCGGCGTATATTAGGGTGTTGCCATCGGGAATGATCGTTTGGCCGTCGCGCTTGAGCATCACCACGATAAACGGGTGCTTGCCTTGCGGCACGTCGCGCAGGCGCTGACCGGCCAGGCGACCGTGGGGAGTCACGGTGACCTCGCGCAGCGTAACCTCGGCACGCTCTTCGAACGTTGGGGCGGCCATCACCAGAAGGTCGCCTTCCTGGATCACGGTGTCGCCGTTGGGCAGTACCGGGTGCGCCCCGTCGCGCAGCACCAGGACCACGAGCATGTCCGTCGCGCTGCCAATGTCCGCGAGCGAGCGTCCGGCAAACGGATGGCCAGCGCCCACCTTGAGCTTTACAAACGACATGCCGTCCTCGTCGCGGTAGTCGTTAAAGGTGCGGCGCACGTCGCCGGTCGCATCGATCATATCGAGCTTCTTCGCCACCGCCGGCAGCAGCGAGCCCTGCACCACGATGCTCGACGCGGCAATCACAAACACCAGGTCAAATAGGTCGTGTCCGCCGGGAACGCCGGCCACCACGGCAAAGAGGCTAAAGACGACCGAAGCTGCTCCGCGCAGGCCCGCCCAGCTTACGAGCGCGACCTGGCTGGGATTCGTCTTAAAGGGCGCTAGGAGCACGCCGACGGCGATGGGGCGGCTCACGAAGAGCATGAACGCCATGAGCGCCAGGCCCGGCAGCAGCATCTGCGGCAGGCGTGCGGGCGTGACGAGCAGGCCGAGCAAGAAGAAGATGGTCATCTCTGCCATCTCGGTGAGGGTGTCGAAGAAGTGCGCCATCTCGACCTTACCGGTGATGTCGCTTGCGCCCAGCACAATGCCTGCAAGGTATACGGCCAAAAAGCCGTTGCCGCCCAGGTAGCTCGGCAGCGCGTAGGCGACGATGGCCACGGCGAACAAGAAGATGGTCTGCGCGCCTTCGGCCGTTGCGTGTGCGCGCTCAATCAGACGGCTGGATGTCCAGCCGATGGCAAGGCCCAACCCCACGCCCAGGATGATCTGCTTGGTCAGCAGCACGGGAATGTCGATATTGCCGCCCGCCGCGAGGGTCGCGAGCACGGCGGTGAGCATGTAGGCGACGGGGTCGTTGGAGCCCGATTCGACCTCGAGCAGCGAGTCGGTGCCGCCCCTCAGCGAAAGGCTGTGCTCGCGCAGCACGCTAAAGACGCTCGCCGCGTCGGTCGACGCCACGACCGAGCCCAGCAGCAGGCCGCCGATCCAGTCGAAGCCCAGCACAAAGTGGGCGAACACGCCGGTGATGCCTGCGGTGATGACGACGCCGAGCGTGCTCAGCAGCACCGCCGGCGCGGCGACGGGCTTGGCGCGGTCTATGTTGGTGTTAAAGCCGCCGTAGAACATGATGAACAATAGCGCCGTGCTACAGACGGTTTCGGTGAGTGCGTAGTCGCTAAAGTCGATACGCGCCGGGCCGTTGACGCCCAACAGCATGCCGAGCGCGATAAAGATAAGCAGGGTGGGGAAGGGGAGCTTTTTGCCGACGGGTTTGATGGTCAGGCACAAAATGATGACGAGGCCGATAAAAAGAAGGATCTGGTTCATGGATGGTGTCCGCTCCTGGGTGGTTGGCGTGGCACGGTTAGTTGTCTGCGGTTATTTGTACCCAAAGGTGGTGGGTTTATGGGGTTGGATTGCGGGCGTGCGCGATATCGTCATAGACGGCTGCCGTCTTTGCCTCTGCTCAGAAACCCTTTCCAGCTTTATTGCAACGGAGTACAATGGGTAACGTTTAAGTTCAACTTGAAGTTTTAGTTGCGGTTCCGGGCTTCGGTCGCAAGGTAGGGAAAGGCGTTCCATGGCGATCTATGTGACATCTGATGCTCACGGACACGTGCATGCGCTTGACGAGGCCCTGTCTAAGATCTCGTTGACGTCCGACGACACGCTGTACGTGCTGGGCGACATGATCGATCGCGGGCCCGATCCGGTCGGCGTTATTAAGCTCGTGCGCTCGCTGCCTAACGCCCGCGTTCTCAAGGGCAATCACGAGCAGATCATGCTCGATGCCATCATTGGCCAGGATCCGCTCGATGCCGAGACCTGGGATATCAACGGTGGCTGGACGACGCGCGAGCAGCTCAACGACATGGAATTTGAGGCATACGAGGAGCTCGTGCGATGGATGGCCGCGCTGCCGCTCTACGCGGTGGCCGAGACCGAGGAGCGCCCGTATCTTCTGGTACATGCTGGAATCGAGATGAAGGCGGCGCGCGCGTTTTTGCTTGAGCATGGCGTCGATTGTGCCGATGGCGTTGGAGCGGTGGGTGCCGATCGCGAGCTGCTGCAGCAGATGCTCGCGGTGCAGTCGGCCGATGACCTGCTGTGGATTCGTCACGGCTATTGGGATGCGCCGACCGGGCTGCTTTCTGCCGAGGGCAAGGGTCCGGTCGTGGTGAGCGGTCACACGCCAACGGTGTCGCTCGGGCGTTATTGCGAGGTCGGTGGTCTTGCGGGGCTCGATGAGGAGTCGGGCCGCGGGCAGATCGTGCGCCTGGGCGGCGAGGATGCCGCCGGTGTGCCCGATCGCATCGACATCGACTGCGCTGCCGCCACCGGCTCCGAGTTCGGTCGCGTGGGCATCCTGCGGCTCGATGATGGGGCGGAGTTCTACGCGAATATTCGCCCCGGGGAATAACGGCGCAAGAGGTTGGCGCCAAAACATCGACGTTTCTTTCCCCAATGTACCAAGGTGGGCGTTATACGCCGTACGGGTTGCGGTCGCGTTCGATGCGTTGGCGGATGTGGGCGTATTCGATAATCAGCAGCACCAGGAGTAGGGCCATGATGGCTAGGTAGCTCATCACGGCGCCCATCAGACCCAGCAGGTTGATCAGGATCACCGGCAGCACTACGCTTACGGCGAAGCAGATCAGGTAGATTTTGGTGACGTCGCCGGCATGGCGCAGCACCGTGATGATGGCGTAGATAAAGTCGATGGCCGCGGTGACGCCGCCGGCGACGACCATCAGCAGCGCCAGCGTACGGTAGCGTTCAAAGCTGAGGCCGTACATAAAGCTCATGAGGGGAATACCGGGACCTGCCATAAATGCGGCGCACACGCCGGTGATGACCACGATCAGCGCCATAACGGCAACAATAATCAGGTCAAAGCGACGACGCTTGCGAGGATTAGCCCAAATGCTCGACAGACGCAGAAGCTGCGGTTTATAGACAAATCCGATGCTCAACAAAATGGCCTGCGCTGGAAAGAACAGGGCATTAAAGTACAGCTGATACTTGTAGGCCAGCGTGCCTTCCATCACGAACTTGGGCATGCTCTCGATAAGGTTGAACAGGAACAGCGCGCCAAAAAGCGGGGCGCACTGGATAAACAGGTGACCGACCTCGCGCAGGCTCACGCGGCGCGATTTTTCGGTTTCGAGCAGGGCGAGCGGCGCGGTGACCAGCACGAGTGAGGCGATGGCGGTGACACCCATGGCCATGGCGGCGATGGGCATGCTGCGCGTGAGGAACAGTGCCACGCTAAAGACCGCGATGACGCCGACGGATCGTAGCGTTTGGCTCATGCCGGCCAGGTAGAGTTTGTCGGCCTGCTGCAGGCGGCCCTCGTACACGTCGGCAATGCCGTCGATCGCCTTATACAGGTAGACGCCCAGGCCGATTGTGGCCATCTGCGCATCGTAGCCGCGGGCGCTGCTGTATACCAGGCCGCATGCCAGCGCGAGCGCTCCGCAGATCCAGCGGTTGAGCTGGTAAGAGGCAAAGGACGTCTTTTCGTCGATGTCCGAGACCTGGAAATTGCGCACGCCGTAGTTGCACGCGATCATGATGAGCGTGCCGGTGACAAAGGCGATGGAGAATTTGCCAGCCTCCTCGGCGCCCACGAGCTGCGTAGACACGATGGTGAGCAACGGAAACACCATGCCCCACACGGCGGTGCCCAGGGTATTCCAAAGGTAGTCGCGACGGGTGGCGTGATCTTCGTACTCGGCTTCTTGCGTGGAGAAGCCGCCGCCGTAGACGGCTCCGAGCAGGCGGTTCCACCAGGCATTGACCATGCGGTGGATGGGGCCGGGCTCGCGATCGCGCTCGCGGCGACGGCGTGTGGCCTGGCTGCTGTCGGGACCGCCGGCGTTACGCCGGCTTAGCTCTTGGATTCGTGCGAGCTCCTCGGCGGTGTGCGATGCGGGGAACAGGCCGTTCTCGATGCGTCCGCCCTGCCCGTGCGCCCCGTCCGATACGGTGGGGTCGGCGACGCCATTGCGGCGGGCGATGGCGCGGCGAATGCTATCGATGGGCGTGATGCTCAAAGCGGAGTCCTTTCTATTGCTGCGCTCTAGTATAGACGCGACGGTGTTCGTTCGTGTTTTTGAACAGGTTGTTCGATAATTTCGGCGGCGCCATTCAGTAGACGGCATTTGGGGACGTTCCTTATGTGCCGGCACTTTGGGAACGTCCCTAAGTGCCGGCATCCGGGGTCGCTCCTTGGTTGTTGCCTGTTCAAGAGTGTCCCTAACGACTAGGCCGCTTGCGTGCGATTTTTGACCGTTGGGCGGGCGCTTCGCCGTTGCCGCAAAAACGTTTTTGCATATCGGGTACAACGGGCTTTACGTGAGTAAAGTGCGCGCCTCGTCCACGTGTCGCGCTTTTAAAGGAGGCCCCATGCCAGGTGTTACCCCTGCAGAAGTTCTGTCCAACTTTGGCATTACGCTGGTCGAAGATCCTGCCGAGAACCAGCCCCGCCTGCTGGTCGACCTGCCGGCAGCCGAGCTCGTCGAGCACGCCATCCGTCGCAACGAAGGTCGTATGGCCTCCAACGGCGCGCTGGTGATCGAGACGGGGGAGCGCACTGGCCGCTCGCCTAATGACCGCTTTATCGTTGACACCCCCGATGTTCACGACAAGATTGCCTGGGGTGCCGTCAACCGCCCGCTGTCTGTCGAGAGCTACGAGGCCATCAAGGCCGGCATCGTCGACTATCTCAACGAGCGCGACGTGTTCGTCACTCGCGGTATGGCCGGTGCCGACCGCAACCATACGCGTCGTCTGCTTGTCGCCTGCGAGCGTGCCAGCCAGGCGCTCTTTATTAAGCAGATGCTCGCCCGCCCGCTTGCCCGTGAAATCGCACGCACCGGCGAGCCGGACTTCTGCGTGCTCGCCGCGCCGGGCTACCAGTGCGATCCCGCCATCAAGGGCCTCAACTCCAGCGCCGCCGTGGTCATTAACTTCCAGGAGCGCGTGATTCTGATCGCCGGCACCGGCTACTCCGGCGAGATCAAAAAGTCCATTTTCAGCGTCATGAATTACCTGCTGCCCGTCGAGGACGACGTGCTGCCCATGCATTGCTCGGCCAGTATGGACCCCGTCACGCATGAGACCGCCGTGTTCTTTGGCCTCTCCGGCACCGGCAAGACCACGCTTTCGGCCAACCCCACGCGCCTGCTGATCGGCGACGACGAACACGGTTGGTCCGACATGGGCATCTTCAACATCGAGGGTGGCTGCTACGCCAAATGCGAGGGCCTGGACGCGTTCCACGAGCCTGAGATCTTCAACGCCGTCCGCTTTGGCGCGATCTGCGAAAACGTGGTGCTCGACGAGAACCGCAAGCCCAACTACGACGACATCTCGATCACGCACAACACGCGCGTGGCATACCCTGTGGAGCACATTCCCAACGCGTGGACCAAGGGCATGGGCACCACTCCAAGCGTCGTGCTCTTCCTGACCTGCGATGCCTTTGGCGTGCTGCCGCCCATCTCGCGCCTGACGGCCGACTCCGCCATGTATCACTTTGTGACGGGCTTTACGGCCAAGATCCCCGGCACCGAGGTCGGCGTCACCGAGCCCACGCCCACGTTCTCTTCGCTGTTTGGCGAGCCGTTTATGCCGCTCGACCCCATGGTCTATGCCAAGATGCTCGGTGAGCGCATCGCCGACGGCCGCACGCGTGTGTACCTGGTCAACACCGGCTGGATCGGCGGCGGCTACGGCGTGGGTCATCGCATCGAGCTTGCCTACACGCGCGCCCTGGTGGCCCGCGCCCTCGACGGTACCATCGAGGACAGCGAGTTCGTGCACGACGACATCTTTAACGTCGACATTCCCACCACGTGCCACGGCGTACCCGACGGCATCCTGGTGCCGCGCCAGTATTGGCAGAGCACCGCTCGCTACGACGAGGCCGCGCACAACTTGGCCGTGATGTTCGAGGAGAACTTCGAGAAGAAGTACTCGCACCTGCCCGAATCCGTCAAGGCCGCCGGTCCGCATGCTCAGGTGCACGCCGACGCCCGTCATCGCGGCCACGGCCTGCTGGGACTTCGCCACTAGCGTCGCCTCAGACCCAAAACCACCATAAAGGGGACAGGCACCTTTGTGGTGGTTTTACTCGCGCGGATGACTCGGGTTACAATACGCCTGACATATCGCTCCCTTCTCCGGATGGGGGCAGCGTAAGCGCTCTTGTGGCGGCACCGTAGGACTTTGAAGGTGGCCGTCGTAAGGGCGCTTTTTGTTTAGGCACCCGGGCTCGGGCGCATGCTATGAAGGGAGAGCACATGAAGAGCTTTATTGCCGAGGATTCGTTTTGG
The DNA here is from genome assembly GCA_958431945.1 of uncultured Collinsella sp. GTDB lineage: Bacteria > Actinomycetota > Coriobacteriia > Coriobacteriales > Coriobacteriaceae > Collinsella. The sequence continues at coordinate 10,591 of CAUASQ010000037.1, forward strand.
GAGCTGTTTCCGCAGGCGGCTGTCGGTGTTGTGGTCGTAAAGGGCATGAAGCCCGCGGCTCAGATTCCTCAAGAGGACGTGGACGCGATTGCGGCGTTGCTCGACCGCGCCAATATCGACGCGGAGCGTCATCTGACCAGCGATACTATCAGCGAGAACGCACCGGTCAAGGCATGGCGCGAGGCTTATCGGCTGTTCAAGACCAAAAAGGGCGCGCGTTGCTCAATTGAGAGCCTGCTCAAGCGCGTGCTCAAGGGCAAACCGGTGGGCCACATTACGCCCGCGGTGGACATCTACAACACGGTGTCGCTGACCTACGCGCTGCCCGTTGGCGGCGAGGACCTGCATGCGATTGAGGGGGATCTTCGCTTGAAGGTGACTGACGGCGGCGATGCGTTCCTGCCACTTGGCGAGGAAACGGATGACCCGACGCTGCCCGGCGAGCTCGCCTACATCGATGATGCGGGCGCCGTATGCCGCTGCTGGAACTGGCGCGATGGCGTTCGCACGGCGCTGTCCGACGATTCGGCCGATGCATTCCTGGCGATTGAGTGCGTGGAGCCCGAGCGGATGGGGGATTGCCAGGCTGCCGTTGATCGTCTCGCCGAGTTGCTCGAGCGCTATCTGGGAGCGACGGTTGTCGTTAAGACGCTTGTGACCCGCGACAATCCCTGCGTGGAACTGTAGCGACGCCTGCGGATCATGTTCGCCGGTCAAAACCACTACAAAGGTGCCTGTCCCCTTTGTGGTGGTTTTTATGTTGATGGGTTAACAAATGGGATATTTGGGTATGGGTGTTGCCTCGTGCGGCTAAGATGTTTACCCGTTAGCATCATGTAAGCGAAAGGCGGTCGTCTCCCATGCAGCAGAACGACGAGACACGTTTCGAGGACTTTGTCGGACTGATCAGCGGGCTCTACAAGGAGATCCAGCGCATTAAGACATCCGAGGGCGCAAGGCTGGGCCTCAAGGGCTCCGACGTTATGTGCCTGTACTATCTTGAGCGCAGCAAGGACGGCCTGACTGGCGCTGACCTGGCTCGCATGGCAGGCGTGACCCGTGCCGCCGTCTCGCGCACGCTCGCGCATCTGGAGGAGGGTGGCTACGTCGAGGTCGACGACTCGGGTGATGCGGCCGTTAAGTATCGTGCCCCGGTGCGCCTGACCGCTCTGGGCGGCGAGAGCATGAGCGAGGCGGACCGCATCATTCGCGAGGTGCTCGACACCACCGGTAAGGCTATGGGTGTGGAGCAGCGCGAGCAGATGTATGCGTCGCTGCGTACGATTCTCAACACCCTGCGTGAGATCTAAGGCCGCCAAGGCATTTGCTTCCCATTAAAAACTGCATCGTCCCGTTTGAGCGCGTATGCCGTGCCGGGACATTGCTGTCAAAATTCCCTGCGCGAGACCTGCGCAAGAAAGGATTCGCTATGTCCGTCCGCATTATTACCGATTCCGCCAGCGATATGTCGCCGGCGGAGCACCCGGCGCTGTCCGTCTTGCCGCTGTCCGTTACCTTTGGCACCGATGTGTATATGGATGGCGTCGACATCGATCACCAGCGCTTTTACGAGATGCTCGTGGAGCGCGACGAGCTGCCCAAGACCGGTCAGGTCAACCCGTACGCCTTTTCGCAGGCGATTGCCGAAGCACGTGAGGCCGGCGACGAGGCGGTGATTATTACCGTGGGTGCCAAACTTTCGGGGACCAATCAGAGCGCCCGTACCGCACTTGCCGAGGCGCCGGGCGGCGACGTGTATGTGGTTGATAGCAATAACGTTACCCTGGGTGAGCGCGTGCTGGTCGAGTATGCCCTGCGCCTAGTGGACGAGGGCCAGGGCGCGGCCCAGATCGCGGCGGCTGTCGAGGCCGTCCGTGACCGCGTGGTGGTTATTGGTCTGCTCGAGACGCTGGAGTACCTGGTGCGCGGCGGTCGCCTGTCTGCTGCTGCCGGTGCCGTGGGTACGCTGCTCAACGTAAAGCCTGTTGTGGCTGCCGAGGACGGTCTGATCGTGCAGCTGGGCAAGGCGCGCGGTTCCAAGAACGGACGTAACCTGCTCAACCAGAAGGTCGAAAAGGCAGGCGGCATCGACTTTTCCATGCCGCTGGCGCTCGGCTATACGGGCCTTTCGGATGCGGTGCTCAAGAAGTATATCGAGGACAGCGCGGCACTGTGGGCTGGCCACACCGAGGGCGAACTGCCCGTTCACACCATCGGCGCCACCATCGGCACCCATGTAGGCCCCGGCGCCGTAGCCGTAGCCTTCTTCCAGCCCGTTAACTAGCCCACCTGCCAAAACCACCACAAAGGGGACAGGCACCTTTGTGGTGGTTTATGCTATTCCGGGTGGAAGGGAGCGAGCAATGGCGTCTGAGGGCTTTTTTGAGCGGGTGTACGAGGTGGTCGAGCAGATTCCCGAGGGGATGGTCGCCACGTATGGTCAGGTGGCGCTGCTTGCTGGACGTCCACGAAGCGCGCGGTACGTGGGGTATGCCCTGCATGGCAATCCGCGCCCCGGCGAGATTCCCTGTCACCGCGTGGTGTTTGCCGATGGCCGCATATGCGATGGTTTTGCTTTTGGCGGTCCCGATGCTCAACGTGAGCTTTTGCTAGGGGAGGGTGTGGCGTTTAAGGACGACATGCACGTCGACTTGGCCGCCTGTCGCTGGCCTGCAGGGCTCTAGCGGCTCTGCCGTGGCTTAAACCACCACAAAAGTGCCTATGAACTGCCTCCCATTTCTTGGACATCGGGAAATGGGAGGTTTTCCATGAGTATA
>CAUASQ010000038.1 GCA_958431945.1 uncultured Collinsella sp.
CGACCTCGTGCTCGCCCGCGACCGAAGATGTGCTCAGCGAGCGCGGCGTCGACGTGTCGCCGCCACGGGTCGCATGAGCGCGGCGGCTCGCCCGACTTGGAACTAAGGCGGGCGTGAGAGCAAACGGCATAGGGAACGAATCTTGCGGATGTACTCCTCGACGTCAGGCAGGTAAGCCCCACGAAGTCACCGGGGAGGCCCAAGCGGCCCGGCACCACTTCCAGATTCTGGCCAGGGCGAGTCGTTCGCCGGTGGCTGAAGGCTCGCTCCCACCCAAAAGGGGAGATTCGCGTTGTTCCCCAATCGCTCTCGCATCTTTCATTTTGCTCGAGGTGGGCTATAAAAACTTTCCTGGTGAAAGGCGGCGATTGGTTTCCTTTCTTTCTAGAGGAGCGCGCCTGTAATCTGTTTTCATCCTAAATCAAGTTAAGATCGGACCTTCCAGAGGCAAGTCGACTCAAACTGCGAGGCTCCATGTTGGAATAAAGAGCGCTGTCGAAGTGCCAACAACACAAAGCTTGCCAGTCTCAAATAGAACCTTTTGGGAGTCCGATTGGGCCGCACACCGAATCCCCGCTGGTGGTTTTTTATAGCTGCGCAACAATAAACAAGGTTAGTGCCAGTCCAGCATGAAATTGAGGAACGTATGCATTTTTTCTCAGTAAGTGATCGTCGTTACTGCTTCGATGAGGTCACTCGCAATTGCTTTCAGGTTGACCAAGCATCAGAAGATGCGCTTCGCATATTTGAAGCATCGGGAAGAACGGTCAACTCGAAGTTGCTAACAAAGTCACTTGCTGCGAAAGGCTACGACCAAACGACCATAGCAGAACTTGAAGACGACATTGATGAGTATCAACGATTGTCTGAGCGGACTTTCTTAACAAAAGACACGCCTCGAAAACTTAGATCCATCGAACTCCACGTTTCACATGCATGCAACCTTGGTTGTAGTTACTGTTTTGCCGGTAAAGGAGATTATGGAACGTCTCCTCTGCTGATGACAGACGAGATAGCCTTCAAGGCGGTCGACTACCTCGTCGCAAGTTCATCGGAAAACGAAACGCTTGCGATCGTCTTTTTTGGTGGGGAACCCATGATTAACGAGCCGCTGATATGGAAAACGGTCGACTATTCAAAAAGAATATACCCCAATAGAAACTTTACCTATTCTATTACGACCAACGGAACGCTTTTGAATGACACTGCTGTGAATTCTTTCAAGGAGCACGGGTTTTCTGTTCTGATTAGTCTCGATGGTACAGGATGCAAGCACGATGCATCGCGCCCGTACAAGACGGGAGGCGGCTCTTTCTCCGATATCGACAAAAACGTTCGTCGTTTTTCCGAGTCGTTCCCCTTCGGCGCAAGAGCGACCTTAACAAATAATAACTGTAACCTTGTTGAAGACTATCTTCAGTTTAAAGAGATGGGCTTCAGAAGGATTTACTTCTCGCCCGTGAGCTCATTCGATGAGAATATCAAACTCGACGAACACTCATTAAACAAAATCAGGGCGGGCCTAATAGATTTGGCGGATCAATATCTCAAACAGATTGATCAAGGGGAAAAGCCCTTGTTTAGAACATTGAAAACTGCAGTTGATTTGATTATGAGCAACAGGATCGCCTTTGTCGGATGCGGGGCTGGCAGGCGTTTTATTTCCGTGACTCCCGAAGGGGACGTATACCCCTGTCACAGGTTTGTCGGGATGATGCGATTCAAAATGGGCAACATCGTCACCGGAATTGACGAAACTAGGTATATTGAAAACTGGAGTCAGGGTGTCGAAAAAAGAATTGACTGTACGGACTGTTGGGCTCGGTCTTTCTGTGGTGGGGGCTGTAGCTGGGAGGCTGCAGACGAGCACGGCTACTTGCCCAAGAGTCTACACCCTGCATCATGTGAATATAGAAAAATGTGCTACGAGATGGCTTTTGACCTTATTTCCCGCCACTCATCTTCGCAGGAGAAAAATCAACGAGAAGCTACTGTATCGGAATAAGCGGTTCAGCGCATTACTGTCACCATTGTGGAGGTGTTCGTTCTTCTGATTACCGTCTGCGAAGCTTATTGCTACGTTCGCCGAAACCATTCTAGAAATATGGTGAACTAGACATCTTGGTTTGTTATACACAATATTGAGGTTTTTCTGCACTCAAAGGGAGGTAGTCGTGAAGCATATTCATCCGATTAATCCAGGAAGTGGCGACGAGGCAGGCGTGAAGCCGATGTCTTTTGACTGCCTCTTGGGCATTACTGACATCTGTACTGTTTATGATAAAGCAGATGGCTGTGGTGCATACGATTACTGCGACTATGACATGGATGGCGGCAGCATCTGCGTTGTAGATCACTGTGGCATTGATCAAACGTAGTCTCTAATTGGATTAAGGTGAGGAGCTGTTATGAAGCATATCCATCCTGTTGGTTCAAATGAACATCCTCCCGTTGAGCCTTGTTGTCTTGGAGTTGATATATGCAATTTTTACGACATCGCCGAGTGCCCTGTTGCGGATTGGTGCTATGTCGATAAAGAATCAAGCTGTGTTTTGCCAGCAGATTGGTGCGATTCAGTTGACGAGTAGTTTTGTGGCTAGGAACTATTTGGTCCAATTCAGAATAAGATGGGAACAAATACCAAAATCTCGTGTCTGGGAGGAGTTATGCCATTATTGCAAGGTCTCGTTGGATTAGCCTTTATACTTGCGTTATATCTGGCACCTTTTTTAATTCTATTCTTCATTATCCGACTCTTTCTTCGGAGAAAATAGGAGTGTCACGCAAACATTAGCGTAGCTTTCTTCCAATATGAGCCGAGCATTGGCAAGTGGAATAAGAAGCCCGACCGTTCGCCACATGAAAGTGATCGGACGGGCTTCTCTATTTAACCCGGGCCGCCACCCATAGCGGCTTTCCAAGCGTATTCTCAGTGCAAAGCAATCGTCAGTTTAATCCTATGCGCTGATACCGCATTTCATTTGTTCGGCTCGAATTCTACGGCCTGGCAACCCTCGCACTCTCCGGCAAATGGATTGAACGCGAAGGCAGAGATGATGTGTGCGTGGACATCGAGGCTGCTGTAGGCAACATACTGGGACATGGACCCCCGCTGCGCGTGGTATGCGGCCCGGCATATTCATTGCCGTCCAACCCCGTGTAGTTGCAGCAAAGGGTGGAACCTCAATGCTCAGCTCATGTTGTCCGTGGGACACGAGAATCGTAAGTACACTTTGGTGCGATTCTCACGCTGATACTGAGCCACCTGGAATAAGATACGTCGCGACAACACTTCGCTTCACCTCTGTCTCGACAAGATGACGTAGACTAAAGTTTCCTTTAGTAAGAGAACGAGAACTATATCTGAAAGCGTTGCGATGGCGTGAAGGCACCGAGTCCGAACCGCCTGAATGCTACGTGCATCTGCATCGCCTTTTTGTTATCTCTGCCAGTTGGGTAGCACTACACTTGTCATCATTTACCCTGGTACATGCTGCCTAAATCCACTACCCCTTCTACCGCGCCGACCATCTCGTCATCGTGAGAGACAACGATGATCAGCTGGCTTTGCTTGTTGCGCTTAACATAGGCCGCAAGCTCGGCGCGGCTTACAGCGTCTAACCCAGTCGTGGGCTCGTCGAGTACCAAAACTGACGACTTGCGTGAAATCGCCGACCATAAGTACACTCGGCGCAGCTCACCGCCCGAAAGCGCGGAGCAACGTTTCCCGAGCAACTCCTTCACGCTGTTTTCCAGCGAAAGTAGGCCATCTACACCCCGGTGATAGGAAGAAAAGGGCGTGTCGAAATACTCTAACAGCTCTTTCACCGTTTCGTCCGGCGCGAAGCACGACTGTGGGCAGCACGATATCTCTCTCGCACGTATGTAATCCAAGTCGCATTCTTCGATTGGCACGCCGTTGTATTTTACTTTGCCTTTCGATGAGTATAGCCCGAGCATCAAGTAAAGAAGTGACGTCTTGCCTCTTCCGTTTTCCCCAACTATGCAATATGTACCAGGACCGGAAAACTTGAAAGAAAACCCGCCGAGGACCTCTCGGACAGATCCGTCTGGAAGGGCAACCGAGAATTCCAAATCAGATACCGAAATGTCATTTATTTCATCGAGTTTAGCTAAATCGGTCCGATTCCACCCCGATCTCTCCTTTTCTCTCGTCGCGATAGCCGTCCTATCCCATGATGCTTTGGCATCTTGATAGGATTTGAACAATGACATCATACTTTTCAAAGTCTTAAAGAGAACCGCGAAGTATGTACCGATGATAGTGTACTCGCCTATTGACATAGTTCCGTTAATGATTCGTACTCCGGAAACAACAAGTATCACCGCTTGAAACAACGCTGCGAAAAGACCATCGAGCGATGTCAGAGAATATGATAGCTTTCCGGAGCGCAAAACTTTGGGAAAATAGCTCTTAAACCCAGCGTCGAGCGCTTGTTCGCTCTTGCCGTACGAAGATGCCAGTTGAATGTTGAGAATCTGATTAAGCTGCGATGCAATTGCGGCGTAAAAGGCGCTGTCCGCCTCTTTCTTCTCATACGTGACCCTATACAAAAGTTTCCTCAACCCAGTAATTACACAGAAATACACGATGAGGAGAATGATGGAAAACACCGCGAGAGTTGAATCAATTGACCATATGATAAGCAATACGATGGGAATAGCTACGATGGACAGCGGCGCACTGATGAAATTCGCCAAAACGAAGGATGAGACCACGCTGGAGTCGGAAATAATCCGTTGCGTTGTATAGGCTGGATCGATGGTCCGACTCACCAAGTAATCGTCTCTTTCAAAACGCAAGACGGCCTCCCTGAGAAGATCAAAGGAAAGTCTCGTGCTTATGCGAATGGAAAGTGTTCCTGCAAAATAAGTAAAGAGGGTGGAGAAAACTCCTATTGACGCAACCAGGAGTGCGAAGAGTGCGGCGTCTCTTTCGCTGCGGTTACCGAGAAGAAAATCTAAAAATTTTCCGTTCACGTATGGCATGGCATAGGAGAGAGCGGTTCCAATCACCGTGATAGCAATGAAGACGAAAGCCCCTTTTGCTCTGATGAACCTCGAGAGAACGCATCGAATCAAGGAAGGCCCCAATCTACCCGCCACAAAACATCAATCACTGATACCTTACACCTCAACACAACAGGAGCGAAGATTTGCCAATGAGACTGCTTTAAGATTGCCTTGGGCCAATACGGTCTCAAGCTCTTCCTACAAGAGAGTCGGAATCGGACATCTCCTCCGACGAATCTGGCAATCGGGCGATTGAAATATCTTTTTCAACCGCCCGATTGCCACAATAGATTGGAGCGTCCGCCCGCAAACGACCTCGTTTTACACCCACCAAATCCTTTGCCTTTTGTCGCCTAGGCTAGAAAAATCGCTCATAATAACGCAACCAGCCTGCTCGCTTGAAGAAACCTAAGCCCGTAATGTAGATGTGCAAACTTCCGGACGCCTTGCGCGGCATAGCGCGTATAAACTTCGTCAACCGCCTCAGAAATACCTGAGTATCGCGCCAGGGCAAAAGCATACGACGTCGCCGCCATACCCCGCACCCATTCGGAACGCGGACTAATTAAATAGCTGCACAGTATCATCATACATGCATCTAGACCTGATTCCCCAAGTAGCCGACGTATTGATGCGAGCATCGTGGGTCGCCCCTACGCCATCGTCGTCACCCCTATTAGCAGTATTTAGTGTTTTCCTCTAAATGCGTATCGCCACCCTTAAGAATATGAAGTGTTATATCCAGACCCGATTGTCCCCCATCCCCAACGAAGGGATAAGGAATCTCATCCGGAATCGGCAGTAACGGAGGATTCACAACGACAAGCGAAAAACATGAGTCATCTCACAGAGGGGAGTAAAGGCTCCCCTCAAGCACCCTAGTTTCGTCATCCAAAGAGTTGATGGCAGTGTTCTTCTTACAAAGGTCGACAACAAAAGGGTTGATTTCTACAGATGTTACATCCATGCCACAGTTGGTAAGTATCAGGCCCTGTATTCTGGGGCCAGAACACAAATCGAGAGCCTTCCGTGCGCTCTGCGGTGTAAGGCGCCAATCTCAGCAAATCTGTCCCACAATACTGCGCTGAAGAACAAGACGGAACCCCTGAGCCAAACTCCCCTATACCTTTTTAAGGCTAAGACAGGCAAGTTCACGCACCCGGCATATTCCAGAATAACATCCTATTGTTTTAGATGCTCTACAAGCATGAACAGCCGCGAATCGGAAAGATCTTCTAGTTTCGCCCCGACTGACCGCCAAGGGCCAAAATGGCCTCTCCATCCCCAGGCGACCGGCTCTGGCGCGCAGAGAAGTGTCCCCAAGTACCGGCAGGAAAGGAACGTCCCTAACTGCCGGCTAGAGGGCGCCGAGCAGGATGGCGTAGGTGGTGGATTCGCCGAGTTTGAGCTCGTCGCCGGGGTTGAGCTGGGCGGAGCGGCCGGGCTCTACTTGAATACACACACTCGTGGCCCCGTTTACCACCACGGTTCCGTTGGTGGACGACAAGTCCTCGACGTGCCAGATATTTTGAGCATCGCACCAGATATGGGCATGGCGGGCCGAGACATCGTCGCCGACGTCGGTAATATCGCCCTCACCAGTGGCCAGCGCGCCAATCTCAACACCCTGCTCACTCGGCTGAATCCAGCGCGGGGCGCTCACGACAAAACTGTTTTGCACGCGCAGCAAGCCCAAGGGGTGCGCCGGGGCGGGTTCGCGTTCGCCCGCGGTCATCGACATGCCAAGCGAGCGCGGCGTGGAGGTGCCTCCGCCACAGGTCGCGTGCGCGTAGTCGATGGCATAGTTCACCGAGGACCGCACATCCGCCGAACAGCCGACGGCGACAAACAGCACCAGCACGGCCTCGGCGCGCTCGGCAGGCATGAGTTCTGCCGCCTGGGACAGGCGATCGAGCGCGTTGCGATAGAGATTCGTGTCCTGGTGGCACTCTTCGAGCGCGCGTACCATCGGTTCACCTGCAGGACCGCACACCATATTGATCACTGCCGTGGAGTCCATGGGATTTCGCTGGCGCAGGGCCAGTTGCGACATAATACGCGCAGCCGAGGTACCGTATTCGGCAAAGTAGCGCTGCTGAAGCGTGCCGACCGGCGCGCGAACGATAAAGCGGGAAACCCAAGAGCGATCGGCGGCTCGGCTCTGCGGGCTGCGGCCGTCGGCGAGCGGACGGGACGAAAGCACCAAGCCGCACAGCTCGATATGGCTCAGATGCGCCGCGCGCTTAAAGATGTCAAACATGGCCCCGCATGGGGTGAGCTCAACTTGAGATGCCATGACCTAGGCCTCCTTGGTCGTAGAAATAGAATCGGACGATACTTCGACAGGTCCGCCAAAAGTACGGGCAGCTGCGGCTCCACCGGCAAGCGGAGTCGCCATCTGGGCTTTTGTGCGTCGCGGTGCCGAAACGGGAAGTTCAAAGGCAAAGCCCATCGCAAGCAAAAACCACGTAAGCGTATAGGTTGCAACCAGAGCGGCAACAAGGCCGCCCATCACGGCGCGTTGGGAAAATACGCTACATGCAGCCACAACCAACACCGGAACCTCGCAGGCAGAAAGCGCAAGCACACCCTGCAGGAACCCCGAGCGCCGATTGCGCGCAAATGCCCCCGTGACAACGCCGGCTATGCCTGGCAGTGCCAACGCCAGTGCGGCAATAATACCCGGTAGCGACCCAGACCACACGAGCGATCCCAAAGTCGCCGTCACGCGGGCGCCCGACGCCAGCAGCGCGGCCGAAACCACGACCACAGCCCAAACCACGCTGCAAACGACCGCCGCACCAATCATCGCCGTGCGACGAACCGCGCGGCCGGACGCATCCATGGGGCACGGCGTGAGCGGCTCGCCGCGGAGCGAACGACCGACATTTTGCGCATAGTGGTCACAAAACGCCGAGAGCGCCGCCTCGACCGCCGCCGGCTCGGGACGATCTTTTTGATGGCTGGACAGACAGGCCATCACCACGTCGAACAGCTGGGCATCGACAAACGCCAGCGCATCGCGTAGCTCTTCGGAATCCGGCTCAAGCCCTAGCTGCTGGGCCTGCTCGGCCGCGGCGAGCGCCACATCGGGCTCACGACGAAGCAGCTGAGTCAAATCACAACCGGGCGCATGGGCACCAATGGGATAGTCGGGCCGCGTGTCCATCTTGAGACGGTAGGGGCTCGCGATGTCGCGCGTCTTTTTGCGCGAACCCGAGGTGCCCGAAGTGCTCGGCGCGGCTTCGTATGGCGCGACGCCGGCAATGAACTCGTAAACCGTGCTTGCCGCGGCATAGACGTCAATCGCCGGCGACATACGCAAAGCGCGCAGGTCGGGAATATCGTCGGTGAGCATCTCGGGCGGGGCGTAGGCCACCGTCGCACGGCGCAACGTGGCATAGCGCTCGGTAAACGACGCCTTGCCGCCGGTGCCGGCCACCGCAGAGGCGGGCTCGAGCGCCAGCGACGAGCCAAAGTCGATCAAGCACAGGTCGAAGGTGCCTTCGGCAAGCTGTCGGTCGAGCGGCAGGCGCGCCGTGCGCACCATAATATTAGCGGGCGAGATATCGCGATGGACGAACCCCTCGCCTACCAAGCTCATGCGGCAGAGCAGATCGAACAGGTCGCGACCCAGGCGCGCCGCCACGAGCGGCGACAGACGCCCGGCATCGTCCACGGCAAGGCGCGGGCGCAGGCGAGCGAGCGTCTCGCCCTCGACCCACTCCATGACAATCGCGGGCACGCCGTCAACCTCGCCCCACCCGTATAAGCGGGGAAAGCCCTTAAGGCCCGAAAGGGCACGATGACATTCATATTCCTCGCGAAACGCCGCCTTGAACTTGGTGACCAGCGCTTCGTGGGCGACATCGTCATCAAATTCGTCGCGCGCTGGCAAGATGAGCTGCTTGAGCGCCACGGCCTCGCCCTGCGCGTTGACGGCACGCGTCACACGGCCGATACCGCCGCGGCGCATAGTGGCATCGTCGGCAAACAGCATCGTAAAACGGCGCAGGTAGGCGGGAAGCTCGTCCGTGCCCAGGGCGACGGCCGGCTCAAACCCGTCGACGCGTGCCAGGCGCAGGCCGACCATCGGATCGCGACCGAGCGATTGTGGTGTGGTGGATGCAAGATCGGTCATCATAGGGCAAGCGCCGCCACGTTATTGTTGAAGTTACCGAGCGCGACGTCATCATCGCCGTAATGGCCGACCCATTGACATAGGTTGGTGTAACAGCCCCACAGATTGGCATACTGCTGATACCACTTTGACCGGGGCGAGAATGTCTGACGACCGAACTCGGCTCGAATGACAAACATCTCCCCGACCAGGCTGTCGCACGGCCTGGGATCGCCCGTAGAGTTATAGGTCGAAACCACGTCATTGGCACGAGAAACATAGCCGTCGAGCATGTTGTACTTGGTCACAAGCCAACTGTGAATGCTCTCTTCCTCAGCAGCGGAAAGGCCACCGGAGTTTGCATCGTTGTCAGTGTTGCCGCTCGTCGAGCCGCCGTTTACAGACCCTCCGGTAGAGGAACCCGACCCAGAGCCGCCGCCCGAACTCGACGAATCCGAGCCGGAGCCAGGAGTATCCGAGCTACCGGGCTTTCCGGACTGCTGGGCATCCCGCTCCTTCTGTTGCTCGACCTTATTCACCGTTGCCGCCACGCTATTGTTGGACAACCGATCGATGATCTTGGTGTTGGTGAGCACGATGGTTTTGCCATTGGCAAGCGTAACTTCGTTGTCCGGGGCCTCGGCGCCATCCGCATCGTCGGTGCCAAACACAATATGCGCGACTACACTTGCCCAAGCATATCCAGTCGTGGTACCCAGATCACTTTTGACCTCATGCCCCACGCGCGGTTCGCGTGCGGTATGCGCCTGCATCATGGACGGCACGGTCATGCCATAGGCAGAAACGCCAGCTATGACCAGCACCAGCGAGCAGGACAGCAGTGCGTACGCCCGCGGCGCCAAGCCCAGTCGGCGTCGCATGCGCACCGCGGCGCCGCGCTTTGTCTGAGTGCCACCGGGCCGCATGCGTTCTCCTCCAAGAAAAACACGCCGCTCAGAAGCGGCGCATTCATTCAAATCCATATTTGAGTGTATCAGCGAACCCAAAAGGTTGCGCAACGAATGGGCAAATTAAGGATGCGAGCGGAAGCATCCATGCGATAAGCGGATACGAAGCATCTTTGTTGCACAACAAACTCACAGTCGCACGGGGAAATTATGACTACCCCGTGCGTCGCGAGGAAAACATACGGCAGGAGCAGGCTCGCCACCTAAATCGCGCGACGGGCCTCGATGGCGCGCCCAAGCGTAAGCTCGTCGGCATACTCCAGGTCGCCGCCCACGGGAAGGCCGCTTGCCAGACGCGATACCTCGACGCCCAGCGGCTTGATAGTGCGGGCCAGGTAGCTCGCCGTGGTCTCGCCCTCAATATTGGGGTTGGTGGCGATGATGACCTCGTGGATGTCCTCGTGGCCCAAGCGTGCCAGCAGCTCGCGGATGTGCAACTGCTCGGGACCAATCTTGTCCATGGGGCTGATCACACCGCCCAATACGTGGTAGAGGCCGTGGTAGCTGCCCGTGCGCTCGATCGCCTGGACGTCGCGCGGCTCGCCCACAACGCAAATGCGAGTGGTGTCGCGCATCGGGTCCTGGCAGATGGAGCACTCATCGGCCGTGGCGTAGTTAAAGCAACGACTGCAAAAGTGGACCTCCTGCTTGACCTCCAGGATGGCCTCGGCCAGGCGGCGGGCCTCCTCGGCATCGGCCTCGAGCAGGTAATAGGCGATGCGCTGGGCCGACTTGGGACCAATGCCCGGCAGACGGCCCAGCTCATCGAGCAGTTTTTGCAGACTGTGATTCGCACTCATATATATGCGTGTCTTAGAACGGCATGCCCGGGATGTTGAGGCCGCCGGTGATGGCGCCCATCTGCTTGTTGGCGAGCTCGTTGACGCCGCGGACGGCCTCGTTGACGGCAGCCATGATCATGTCCTGCAGCATATCGACGTCCTCGGGATCGAGGGCATCGGGGTCGATGGTGAGGTTGACGAGCTCCATCTCGCCGTTGACGGTCACCTTGACCATACCGCCGCCGGCAGAGGCGTCGACGGTCTGGGACTTGAGGTTCTCCTGCGCGGCGGCAAGCTGCTCCTGCATCTTGCGAGCCTGCTTCATCATCTGCTGCATGTTCATACCGGCCATGATGGCTCCTTTACGTGCGGCCGCGCGACAAGCTGCAAGGGCAGCCGGAGCACGGCGGGACTTTCAAACTCAAAAATCGTACCACGGCGCGGGGCAAGCAAGCGGGGCGGACGTGTTCCCTCAGTCGATATACATGTCCTGGAGTGCAAGCCGCGCCCAAAGATTATGCAAAGTTGAATAATTCGCATCTGCATAATATTGAAAGCTAAATCTTGTAGAGCCGGAATCCGGCATTTTCTGCATCCAGCTAGATAACAAAATGCCGAACCGCTGCTCGAGGCGGCGCTCATGATGGCAGGGTATAATTTGATTGTCACAGACAGCAATTTGGAGGTGCCCCATGAATGCCCCCGACGTGCTCCAAAACATCCGCTCAAAACACCCCGTTGCATATGTGGTTCTCTATCTCTTTGTCGGCTGGGCATTGCTGGTTATCATCACCCATGCTATAGCCTTTGGAGCAGAACTACTGATAGCCAGCTCGGACCAGCCCATCGTCAAATGGGAAGCGACCGATGAGTGCACCGACGGAACTCGAACCATTTACTACAACAGCCCGTCCCTCTACCAAGAGTTCAAGGTCAAGATAAAGGACTCCAAGATTGTCGATGCCGAACTAGGCGCTTTCTTGACAATCGGAGCAACCGTCAACGCCGAGCAAGTCGAGCACACGGACAGCCATGCGACGTATCGTATCGACCTCAGCATCCTAGGCCGACCGTCACGCATCTGCCTGCTCGAATGCGAGACACGCGGCACCACGCTACACATGTCCGAAATTCAAATGCGCCCGGATAAAGAGCCCCTAAAGGGCTAGGGGTCCTAAGCCCAGCAAGCGATTCTCAACAGTAAAACGACAGCCCACCGGTTGTTTCTTTCCAGCGTTTGCAAATCAGCGCATGGTTAGATGAAACAAACTGCATGATATCGCGTAAATCCCGAGCAGGAATATCGCCCTTGTTATGGGCCAGCTTGCATCCGCCGGAGCGGGTAAGCCATATCTTGGTTGCCTCGGCGGTGGGGCGCTTGACCGCGATATGAACATGGACGGGCTCGCCGTTCTCCCCTGTCCAGAAAAAGATGATGTACGGCCCGAGTCGAAACAGACTAGGCATAGACTCGTCCGCCTTCGTAGGCAAAACGCAGGATGAGCGGGGCATTGTTGCGCACGAAATCATCGAGTTCTTTGAGGTCTGCTTCGCTAAAGCCCTCGTGCGACACCCAATTGAATGCCGGCAAGATGCACTCCGCCGTGTCAAAACCCCAATCGCGTGGGCGCTCCACAACGACCTTCACCGTATTGTCCTCACGGACTTCGGAATACGAAACTTGCGTATCGTCCTCAAGGCGGACATATTCCCACATCATAAGCTCGCTCCGTTCAAAGACGTCTCTTCTTGAGCAGTATACCCGCCTGTACAGCTACTCCACCGGCTTGAAGATGGTGGCCTGACCGAAGACGCTGCGGATGAGGGCTTTGGCCTCGTCCTCGGTCTGCGGGATGCTTGGGGCTGCGCCCTGATGGCCGAAGGGACTGCCCGCGCCGGGGTTGGACTCCCAGGGAGCTGCAGGAGCGTCCTCCTCTTTGGGGGCAGTTGCAGCGGGCTTGGGCGCGGGCGTCGCACCCGGCACGTCGAACGGAGGCAGATCGTCCCCGCTCGCATCGCCTGCAAAGCCGCCGACCATGGCGTCATCGTAGGGCACCTGCTCGGATTCCCACGGTGCAGACTGCGCAGACGGCTGAGCCTTGGGAGCGGCAGAGCGCTCGGGCGCACGGGGTGCGGGCTCAGTCGGAAGCTTACCCGTGGCAGGAGCGCCGGCGGGGTTGTCGGAGCGTAGCCAGGGGGCTTTGCCCAGGTCAGACGACTTGGGCGCGGGCGAGGCGGGCTTGGGCGCGGGCGTCGGAGCAGCCGGTTTGGGCGCCGCGGGCTTAGGCGCCGACGGGGTCGATGCCGCTACCGGTGCCGTTTGCTGCTGCGACGCGCTGGCGCTCGAGAATGCAGGGGCCGCCGAGGACACGGGTTGCGGGTCCGCAGATGCCGCAGCCCGTGCAGATGGAGAATGCTCCTCATGTTGAGGAGCCGGCGTGCCACC
>CAUASQ010000039.1 GCA_958431945.1 uncultured Collinsella sp.
TGACGTCAATGGCGCCGCCGTTGGTCGTCACCTCGTCCATCATGTTGAGCGCGATGACCATGGGGCGGTCGAGCTCCATAAGCTGCAGCGTCAGGTACAGGTTACGCTCGATGTTGGTGGCGTCGATGATATCGATGATGGCGTCGGGGTTTTCGTCAAGGATGAATTGACGGCTAACGATCTCTTCGCCCGTGTACGGCGACAGCGAATAGATGCCAGGCAGGTCGGTAACGCCCGCCTCGGGGTGGTTGCGGATAGTGCCATCTTTGCGGTCGACCGTCACGCCGGGAAAGTTACCGACATGCTGGTTGGAGCCCGTCAGCTGGTTAAACAGCGTGGTCTTGCCGCAGTTTTGGTTACCGGCAAGGGCAAAATGCAGCGGCGCACCCTCGGGCACGGCCGTCTTTGCCGCGCGGGGCGAATACGTCCCCTCGCCGAGTGCCGGGTGCTCCGTCGTGCCGATTGCGGCGTTAGCGCGCGGACCCGTATCTGTGTCGTGAACACCCACGAGCTCAATCCGTGCGGCATCGTCCTTGCGCAGCGTCAACTCGTAGCCACGCAGGCGAATCTCGAGCGGGTCGCCCATGGGGGCGTACTTCATCATGGTGACTTCGGTGCCCGGTGTTAGGCCCATGTCCAAAATATGTTGTCGGAGTGCCTGGTCGTCCGATGCCACCGATGCGACAACGGCGTCCTTTCCAATCTCGAGCGTATCGAGCTTCACGTCCGTGTTCCTCCCCCGGCGCCCACAGGGCGTTGCATTTTGTTTACCATGACTAACCGTTTGCCATGGCTAACCAATTTTAAGCTTACATGATAGCGTGAACACACAATGACGTTCAATCAGCAGATTGGCGCAATGGGGACAGGCAGGAGAGTTCAGGGCCATAGTTTCCCGATGAGGCCTCTCGGGGAAACTACATCCCAGAATTCTGGCTCGAAACGGGATATGGTTTCCCAAACAGGCCTCTTACGGAAAATGCATCCCGGAATCCCCACTCGAAACGGGACGCACTTTCCCAGTCGAGGCCCTATGGGAAACCGTGTCCCACCTTGAAAGGCAAAACTGGGACGCAGTTTCCGGGCGGGGCATCAAAAACAAAGTTGCGGTGGAATAGTTCCTGGATGGGCTGGTTGATGCCCCAGATCGGAACTATTTCACCGCAAGTTATTGAAGGGCTGGGATGCCCGTCCTCTTACAGATGGCGCTCCAGGAAGCGGAAGGCTAGGCGAATCCAAGGGCGGACCGCCACCTGCTTGTCCTCGTTGTCGACCGCGGTGTTGGCGTTGCCGAGCGAAAGGCCGTGACCACCCTGGTCGAAGACGTGCATCTCGCATGCAACGCCCTCCTCGGCCATGCGCTGCGCAAACGGGTAGACCTGCGCGATCGGCGCCGTCTTGTCGTCGGACACGCCCCACACAAAGGTCGGTGGCATCTGGCGCGAAACATGCGTGGTGGGGCAGATGTCGGCCAGATGCTCGTCAGTTGCCTCGCCGCCCGTCACCATCGACAGGTAGTCGTTGAGCAAATCGCGTCCCGTCTTGCCGCCCGTCTTGGGCACGCGCAAGTCAATGCGCGGATCGCGCGTCTGCATGTCGCGCACATAGGCAAAGTCGAGCAATGGATAGCCCAGCACCACGGCATCGGGACGAATGTCGTCCGGACGCGCCCCGGCAAGTGCCGCGAAGGGGCCGGTCTTCCACTGTGTTGCCAGCGAAGCGCAAATCATGCCGCCAGCAGAAAAGCCCACGACGCACACGCGCTTGGGATCGACATGCCACTCGTCAGCGTTGGCGCGCACCGTGGCGACCATCTTGGCAAGATCTGCCTGGGGGTGCGGAAAGCTCACGTCACCCGTAGAACTCGTGACATAGTTGAGCACAAAGGCCTGGTAGCCGTGATCCAAAAACGCAAACGCCACGGGATCCTGCTCATGCGGAGCGATATGCGTAAACGCACCTCCGCCGCAGATAATCACGGCAGGGCGGCGGCCATTCGGTTTATCGGGCAGCGGCTCGGCACCCAAATACGTAAAGGTCGCCGGATATTCCTCGGTCGGCTCCTCGCCCCACAGCGCATGGTTCTCGACAATCATATGTGCTCCCTTCGCGCAAATTAAGCGCCCTTGTATTTTGCCTTCAAGCGTACCCCACTTGAACCCGTGGCGCAGAAACACTCCGGCAATAAGTTTCCCTTCAACTGATATATCACATAATCCCAGCTCAGAGGTATCTTTGAGCAGCGTAGAATAGGGTCGTTGACCAAGCCGCGAAACACATATGAAACGTTTCCGGCAAACCAAACGCGCGATATGCGCCTATTTAAGTTGGAGGCAACTATGGGTCTGCTCGATTCGCTTAAGTCCACCTTCACCTCGACCGGCGAGGCGTCCGTTCCGCCCGCAGCAAGCTTCGCTACCCGCGAAGGCGTCATCTATGCCCCCGTCAACGGCGTGCTCGTCAACCTGAACGAGGTTCCCGACGAGACGATCGCCTCGGGCATGCTTGGCCAGGGCTATGGCATCGAGCCCATTACCGGCACCATCTATGCGCCCGCCAACGGCCGCATCGGTGCCACCACTGTCACCAACCACTCCATCGGCATGATTACCGAGGACGGCCTGCGCGTGTTCATCCATGTTGGCCTGGGCACCGTGGAAATGAACGGCAAGGGTTTTGCCCGCTTTGTCGAGATGGGCGATGTGGTCAAGGCAGGCCAGCCGCTCATCAGCTTCGACCGCGAGGCCATTAAGGCCGCTGGTCACGAGGACATCGTGACCGTCATCGTCTCCGAGCTCGATCGTCTTAAGAGCATCGACCATGTCGGCGAGTCTGGAACGCTTATCGGCGGCAACCCGCTCGTCAAGCTTGGCGACCCGCTGCTGGTTGCCAAGACCAAGTAGCCAGGCCCCGCGCCACACAGCCAAAAGGCACCTCGTCAAGCGCCCACGACCATTAGGCCGCGGGCGCTTTTCGTTTGAAAAACCATCCCGCCAATGCCTTATCTGTATAGCCCAAATGAGCCGAGCTGCTAAAATATCGAACTGTATGGATAACTATCATTCAACCGTTATGGGAGGATACGTGAACCGCACCAAAATCGCGCAGCTCTATGCCGATGCCGAGTCGCTCGGCGGCCAGACCGTCACCGTCGCCGGCTGGGTCAAGTCCGTCCGCGACATGAAGAACTTCGGCTTTGTTACGCTCAACGACGGCAGCTGCTTCCGCGACCTGCAGGTCGTCATGAACCGCGAGGCACTCGACAACTACGACGAGATCGCCCATCAAAACGTCTCGGCCGCACTCATTTGCACCGGCACCGTCAAGCTGACCCCCGATGCGCCCCAGCCTTTCGAGCTTTCTGCCACCTCCATCGAGGTCGAGGGCGTCAGCGCCCCGGATTACCCGCTGCAGAAGAAGCGCGCAACCGTCGAGTTCCTGCGCACCCAGCAGCACCTGCGCCCGCGCACCAACCTGTTCCGCGCCGTGTTCCGCATCCGCTCTGTCGCGGCTGCCGCCATCCACCGCTTCTTCCAGGAGCAGGGCTTTGTCTACGTCAACACCCCCATCATCACCACGAGTGACTGCGAGGGCGCCGGCGAGATGTTCCGCGTGACCACGCTCGACCCCAAAAATCCGCCCCTCACCGAGTCCGGCGAGGTCGACTGGAGCCAGGACTTCTTTGGCAAGCATGCGAGCCTCACCGTGTCCGGCCAGCTCAATGCCGAGAACTTTGCCATGGCCTTTGGCGACGTGTACACCTTTGGCCCCACCTTCCGCGCCGAAAACTCCAACACCACGCGCCACGCCGCCGAGTTTTGGATGATCGAGCCCGAGATGGCCTTTGCCGATCTGAACGACTACATGGATAACGCCGAGGCCATGCTCAAGTACGTCCTCAAGGACGTTATGGCCACCTGCCCTGATGAGCTCAACATGCTCAACAAGTTTGTGGACAAGGGCCTGATCGAGCGCCTGGACCACGTGGCAAACTCCGACTTTGCCCGTGTTACCTACACCGAGGCCATCGAGATCCTGGAGCAGGCAGTCGCTGCTGGCCACCAGTTTGATTACCCCGTCAGCTGGGGCATCGACCTGCAGACCGAGCACGAGCGTTTCCTGACCGAGGAACACTTTAAGCGCCCGACCTTCGTAACCGACTACCCGGCAGAGATCAAGGCCTTCTACATGCGCATGAACGACGACGGCAAGACCGTCGCCGCGGCCGATTGCCTGGTGCCGGGCATCGGCGAGATCATCGGTGGCTCCCAGCGCGAGGAGCGCCTGGATCTGCTCGAGGCCCGCATCAAGGACCTGGGTATGAATCCCGAGCAGTACAAGTACTATCTGGACCTGCGCCGCTACGGTTCCTGCAAGCACGCCGGCTATGGCTTGGGCTTCGAACGCCTGGTCATGTATCTGACCGGCGTGGGCAACATCCGCGACGTCCTGCCGCACCCGCGCACCGTGGGCAACGCCGACTTCTAATCGTCGGACACTAGCTCGCGTCGCCACACACCAACGCTCATCGCACAAGCGTCTCTCGACATCGGTCGAGAGACGCTTTTTTCAACAGCATCCGTCAAGCTTTTGGCAAGTTTTTGGTCAGTTGAACAAGGCTGTTGAAAACTCGAACCGCCGTTTGCCGACGACTACCGACCGCCCAGAGTGCCCTGCGCCCCTGGGAAAATCCCGCGTCCTAGGCTCCATACCGTCGCCACCCAAAACGGAAAGGACGTGGGCACCATGACCGAAACCGCTGTTGAAACCTACGACACCACGACTAGGGGCGCCGCGTCGATGGCAGCCTATCGCGCCGTTCGCATCTTGCAACTATTAAGCGAGAACACCGGCGAGGACAAAGCCATGCTTTCCGATGAGTTGATCCGGCGCCTCGCCCATCCCGACGACCCCGCCCGCATGCCCATCTCGGCGGCGCGGCGCAGCATCTACACCGCCATCTCCGCACTTCGCCATGCCGGATACGAAATTGAGTACAAACGCGGCGTGGGGTATCGACTCTTGACCCGTCCGCTCACCGACGAAGAGATCATCCGGCTCCACGGCATGGTCATGCGCAACCGCTCTACGCCCATCGCCATTCGAAAAAGCATGGCGCAGCACTTGGTCGCCATGGCGAGTGCCGACGTTCGCGGCTACCTCGATGCGCCCGAGCCCGCTCCAAGCGCCGGCGGCAAATCCACCAAGGCCACGCGCACTCCCGTCAAGCGCATCGACACCTGCGAGCTCATCGAGCAGGCCATCGACCACGGAACCACGGTGAGTTTTGATATTTCGAGCGTCACGACACGTGGCGAAACCGAAGTAGCACGGATGACGCTCCGACCCTTTGCCATCAAGCAACGAGACGACATCTCGTATTTGCTGGGAACGGTCTATGACGCCCGAGGCGCCGATGACACGCTGCGTACCGTAGAGATCGGCCGCATGAGAAACGTCACCACGCGTCTCCTCGACGGCAAAAAGCTCTTCGCGGCCCTGAACGAGGATAACGACGCCGCCTCCGCTGCATAAGACCCTCCACCGCACATCGACCACTCATGCCGCCCATCCGGTTCTGTATTAAAAAACCCGCCAGGTTATTGTAAAAATGGACATCGGCGCTACTATAGAGCCACTTGCACTTTGTTCCAGTGCAGTGTTTCCAGCCATTTTTATACTGGGGGTAATGATATGAAGGACATCACCATCAGCCGCAGGAGCCTTCTGGTCTCTGCCGGCCTGCTCGCGCTCGCCCCGCTCGCCGGATGCGGCGGCAACTCTGGTTCCGGCTCTGCTGCCGCCGGTTCCGACTACACCGTCGGCATTCTGCAGCTCACCGAGCACTCCGCACTCGACGCCGCCAACGACGGCTTTGTCAAGGCCATCAAGAAGAGCGGCCTTAAGGTCAAGATCGATCAGAAGAACGCCCAGAACGACCAGTCCACGTGTAAGTCCATCGCCGACAAGTTCGTGGGCGATGGCGTCGATCTGATCTATGCCATCGCCACGCCCGCCGCGCAGGCCGCCGCTGGCGCCACCGCCGATATCCCCATCGTGGGCTGCGCCATCACCGACTACGCCGCCTCGGGCCTGGTCCAGGACAACGAAAAGCCCGGCACCAACGTCACCGGCGCCTCCGACCTCACCCCAGTCGCCGAGCAGCTCGAGATGATGCAGAAGGTCCTGCCCGACGTAAAGAAGGTCGGCCTGCTCTACTGCACCGCCGAGTCCAACTCCGACGTCCAGATCAAGGCCGCCAAGAAGGAACTCGACAAGCTGGGCCTGGAGTACACCGACTTCACCGTCTCGAGCTCCAACGAGATCCAGTCCGTCGTCGAATCTGCCGTGGGCAAGGTCGACGCGCTCTACTCCCCCACTGACAACACCATCGCCGCGGGCGCTTCGCAGGTCGGTCAGATCTGCAAGGAGAATAAGCTCCCCTTCGTGACCGGCGAGGAAGGCATGTGCATGGCCGGCGGCCTGTTCACCCTCTCCATCAACTACGAGGACCTGGGCTACGCCGCGGGCGAGATGGCCGTTAAGATTCTGAAGGGCGAGGCCAAGCCCGAGGATATGCCGATCAAGCACCTCTCGAGCAAGGACCTGGTCGTCGTCAAGAACGACGAGATGGCCGAGGCTCTGGGCATCGACCTTTCCGCTCTGGACGAGTAGCGCCATGCGCGGTAGCGCGTCTAGGGCACGCGCTCACGCCATAGCTGCGTTATTCAATATCTGAGTCACAGGGGCGAACGCCAAAGACCGGCGTTCGCCCTGCTTGTTACGGATGAGACAAAACATCCGGCCGCAGCTCTTTTATGCATTGTTACCGCTATCATGGTGACTCACGTGTCCACCCTATCCTAGGAGGTATGAAGCATGCTTATTGCATTGCAGGGCGCCGTTTCGCAGGGCGTCCTCTGGGGCATTATGGTGCTTGGTGTGTTTATCACGTTCCGCTTGCTCGACATCCCCGATATGACCTGCGACGGCAGCTTTGCCCTCGGCGGCTGCGTCTGTGCCGTGCTCATCGTCAATAACAACGTCGACCCGTTGCTCGCTGTTTTGGCCGGCATGTGCGCCGGCGCCATCGCGGGCGCCGTCACGGGCATTTTGACCACCGTCTTTGAGATTCCCGCGATCCTCGCCGGAATCCTCACCCAGATCAGTCTGTGGTCCATCAACCTGCGCATCATGGGCAAATCCAACACGCCCATCCTTGCCAAGGGCACCATCTTCTCGTCTGTCAGCAACATGACGGGCCTGCCACAGTCCACCGTCGCCATCATCCTGGGCATCTTGCTCGCTGTGGCCATCGTTGCCATCCTGTATTGGTTCTTTGGCACCGAGATCGGCTCGGCGCTGCGTGCAACCGGCAACAACGAGTACATGATCCGCGCCCTGGGCGTCAACACCAACTCCACCAAGATGATCGCCCTCGTGCTCTCCAACGCCCTCATCGGCCTTTCGGGCGCGCTCATCTGCCAGAGCCAGAAGTACGCCGACATTGGCATGGGCACCGGTGCCATCGTTATCGGTCTTGCCGCTATTGTTATCGGCGAGGTGCTCGGCCGCCTGCTGCCCGGCGGTCTCACGCAGTTTAGCGTCCGTCTTGCCTCCGCCGTCTTTGGCTCCGTGGTGTACTTCCTTATCCGCGCCATCGTGCTGCAGCTGGGCATGGACGCCAACGACATGAAGCTGCTCTCCGCCGTGATCGTCGCCGTGGCCCTGTGCGTGCCCGTGGTTTGGGAGCGCTATAAGCTCCGCAGCTCCTACACGAAGGGAGATGAGGCAGATGCTTAAGCTCTCGCACGTCAAAAAGACCTTTAACAAGGGCACCGTCACCGAGAAGCGCGCTCTTACCGGTGTCGACCTCACCCTGAATGACGGCGACTTTGTAACCGTGATTGGCGGCAACGGCGCCGGCAAGTCCACGCTGCTCAACATGATCGCCGGCGTGTATCCGCTCGATTCGGGCGTTATCGAGCTCGACGGCACCGACATCTCGCGCCTGAGCGAGTCGCAGCGCGCCAAGTACCTGGGCCGCGTGTTCCAGGACCCCATGCGCGGCACCGCAGCCGACATGCAGATCGCCGAGAACCTGGCCCTCGCCAAGCGCCGCGGCCAGCGTCGCGGTCTTTCGTGGGGCGTCACCAAGGCCGAGAAGGACGAGTACGTTAAGCTGCTCAAGCGCCTGGACCTCGGTCTGGACACGCGCCTCAACGCCAAGGTCGGCCTGCTTTCGGGTGGTCAGCGCCAGGCACTCACCCTGCTCATGGCCACGCTCACCAAGCCACGCCTACTGCTGCTCGACGAGCACACCGCGGCCCTCGACCCCAAGACGGCCTCTAAGGTGCTCAATCTGACCGAAGAGATCGTCGACGAGAACCACCTGACCACGCTCATGGTCACGCACAATATGAACGACGCCATTCGTCTGGGCAATCGTCTGATCATGATGCACGAGGGCCACGTAATCTACGACGTGGCGGGCGATGAGAAGAAGTCGCTCACCGTAGCCGACCTGCTGCAAAAGTTCGAGGAGGTCTCGGGCGGCGAGCTCGCCAACGACCGCATGCTGCTGAGCTAAACCTGCCAAAAAGGGACAGGTTTATTTTGGCAGGTTTTATCTGCGCAGACGTCAAAACCGCCGCAAAGGGACAGACACCTTTGCGGCGGTTTTCGCATATTATGACGATATTCCAGCGTCAGCAGGAATCACTGGTTAAGAACTAAGGAAACTGCCATGAGAAGACCTCTTCCCCGTCTTGCTTGACCGCCGCACTCCTTGCCGACGTGCTCGCCGGCGCCCCAGCTTACGCCACCGCGGCCACCCCGTCTCAAGTTATCGGCCCGTCCGATGTGATCGGACGGGCTTTTGGTGGGTATCATGGTTGAACGATCATGAGGAGGTTTTCCCTATATGGAATTGTTTGAACCGATTCTTCATTTCTTTGAGCAACGGTGGGTCCACAACATCATCTGGGCCGTCATCTTGGTAATAGGCACCGCCATCGCCACCAAGGTCGTATCCAAGACCCTGCGCCACCTGCTCAACCGCGACGACAACCCGCTTCCGGCATCGAGCATCTTCATCAACATCGCGCGTGCCGTCATCTGGACGATCGGCGGCAGCTTTATCCTCGACAACTGCTTCGGCATTAACGCAAACGCCCTCGTCGCCGCTCTTGGCGTCGGCGGCATCGCCATCTCGTTCGGCTTTCAGGACACGCTATCAAACCTTATCGGCGGCATGCAGGTGACCTTTATGGGCATCATCAAGCCCGGCGACAATATCGAAGTCGGCGGCGTGTCGGGCGTAGTCCAGGACATCACCTGGCGTCATACGACCATCGAGGACGCCTGCGGGCAGACCATCATCGTCCCCAACTCAAATATCTCCAAGAACACGCTCGTGCATCTCATGCCCTTTGGGCGTGTGGCTGTGCCCGTTGCCGTAAAGGACACGTCCAAGTGGACCTCGCTCGACGCACTGGCAGACGAGCTGACCAGCGCCACCAAGGCCGCCGTGCTTCCCATCTCGGGTTTTGACAAGGAGCCGTATGTGCTCTTTAGCGAGATCGGCGACTTTGGCATCAAGGGCAAGATTATCTTTATCGTCAGCGACGACAGCACTACTTTCACGGCAGCCGACGCCTGTATCCGCGCCATCGCCCCCATCATCGCCTAACCCGCCAAAAAGGGACAGGCACCTTTGTGGCGGTTTTCATTCGTGGTACCATGGTTTATATAGTTGTTTAAACGACTAAGGGAGCAAAACTATGGAAGAGGCCTATCGTCAAGCACGCAAGCGCGGCGAGCAAGGACGTCGACGCGCCATTAGTCAAAGCGAGCATCCGTACCTCACGGACCTCGATAGCTTGGTTGCCCAGCTCCCCTTGGGCCAGCGAGAGAACGTCGGCCTGAGGGACATTCCACTCGAAATGGTCGTCGGTACGGTCACCAAGGGCCGTCAGTCCGCCTTTTCGTGCAACTTCATGCCCCTGCTGCCGTTTAGCACCGAGTTCGCCCGTAAGTGGTCTAACCTCTACGATATCCAGGTGACCGAGGGCTATCGCGACCCCATCATCGTCACCGAGTTCATGCATCGGTTTTACGTCCAAGAGGGCAACAAGCGCGTCAGCGTCCTTAAATTCCTGGACTCCCCGACGGTTTCAGCCAAGGTCACCCGTCTCTACCCCGGCACGTGGGATTCTGTCGAAAGCCGCCTGTACGGTGAGTTCTGTGCGTTTTGGCGCGTCTGCCCCCTATACGAGATCGAGTTCTCGCGCGAGGGAAGCTACGAGACGCTCGCCAAGATGCTCGGTCAGAACCTTATCGAAAAATGGCCGCAGAAAAAGGTTGACTACCTGCGCCACACCTTCCTGCTCTTTAAGCGCGCCTACCTTCGCGCAGGCGGCGACCACCTGGACATTACGCCTGCCGACGCCATGCTCGTCTACCTCAATGTATACAACCAGGACCGCCTGTTGGATACGCCGACGGATATCGTTGTAAACCGCCTGTGCAAGATCTGGCGCGAGCTGGTCATCGCCGGCAAAAATGACGAGGACAAGGTCGATCTTGTCGAAGCACCGAGCGTCGATGAGGAAGAGTCTCCCGCCAAGTCCACCTCCGGTGTGCTCAACTTCTTTATGAGCAAGACCGTCTATTCGGCGGCCAACCCCCTGCGCATAGCCTTTATCCATGAGTTCCCCTGTGCGACGTCGAGCTGGGACAGCCTGCACGACCAAGGGCGTCAGTATCTCGATGAGCACTTTGGCGGTATCGTGCGCACCGAAGCGTTCGAGGACTGCCACGATCCGGACGTGTTCTACGCCGCCGTGGAAACGGCTGTCAAACATGGAGACAAGGTCATCTTCTCGACCTCGCACCGCCTGATGGAATACACGCTCAGGGCAGCCGTTGAGTATCCCCAGGTTCGGTTCCTTAACTGTTCTATCGGCCTTCCCCACCAAAGCGTCCGTTCGTACTTTGGAAAGATGTACGAGGCCAAGTTCCTCCTGGGCGCCCTTGCGGCCAGCATGGCGGACAACCATCGAATTGGGTACCACGCGTCGGTCTTTGCGTCGGGCGCGCTTAGCGAGATCAACGCCTTTGCCATCGGCGCCTCGCTGCTCGACCCCCGCGCGCAAATTATCCTGACCTGGGGCGATGTGCCCGCCGGAGGCCTTGCCGAGGCCATGTGTCGCGAAGGCGTGAGCGTCATGACCGGCGCCGACATGTCAAAGTCGCTCGAAGATCCCACGGCCTACGGACTTCACCGCCTGATCGATGGCAAGGTTGCCGGCATTGCCATGCCGGTGTGGAACTGGGGCCGATATTACGAGCTTATCGTGCGAAGTCTGCTGCATGGCACCTGGGACGAGACCAGTGACGACAGCCGGGTCCGCGCCGTCAACTACTGGTATGGCATGAGCTCGGGCGTTATCGACATTCGCTACGCTCCGGGCCTGCCCTATCAGACACGCAAACTTGTTCAGCTACTCCGCAATGGCATCGTCGAGGGTTCCATCAATCCATTTGGCGGCGAGCTCCATAGCCAAGACGGCGTGGTGCAGATCGAGGGCTTTCCCCCGCTGCCGAGCACGCAAATCGTCGAGATGGACTGGCTGGCAGACAACGTGGTGGGCACCATTCCGCAGACTGACGATGAGCCGAAGGTCCGCGCCCTATGAAAATCCTTGCCATAGCCGATACCGAAGAACGATGTCTATGGGAGTGCTTTCGCAAGGAACGCTTTGAAGGTGTCGACCTGATTTTGTCCGCTGGCGATCTGGACCCGGACTATCTTGAGTTTTTGGTCACGGTCATCAACAGACCGCTCATCTACGTGCGCGGCAACCACGATGACCGCTACGCACGTCATGCACCGGGCGGCTGCATCTGTGTCGATGACACCGTGTACGTGTATCGCGGCGTCCGCATTGCGGGGCTTGGCGGCTCCATGCGCTATCGAGATGGCGCCAACATGTACACCGAACGCGAGATGGCCAAGCGCGTGCGCAAGCTGTCCCGCAAAGTGAGGATGGTCGGCGGATGCGACATCTTGCTCACCCATGCGCCCGCCGCCGGCGTGGGCGATCTGGATGATCTGCCACATCGGGGGTTCGAATGCTTTAACACAGCGCTCGAGTCCTGGAACCCCGACTACATGGTGCACGGGCATGTGCACCAATGCTATGGTCGCGGCTTTCAACGTGAGCGTCAGCATGCATGCGGGGCTACGATCATCAACGCCTGCGGCTATACGCAGTTTGAGTTGGACGAAGCGCGCTACCCCATCCGTGGCTGGCAGGCAGCCTGGCTCAATTCGCAAACCATGCGCCGCGAACTCAAGCGCCACGAGGCTATCGAGTCCTCAAACGCTAGAACACCCTGGTAACTACCTCAAAGGGGGCACTGTCCACTTTGAGGTAGTTTTGACGCGATAGCAAGAAACCCGGTCCCGCGCGAGGCGGAACCGGGTTTCTTTAGCAATGCTTGCTTTGCTCAGGCAGTAACCGTTAGTTACTCAGCCAGGAAGTCGCGCTGGATAGCGGGATCGACCTTGACGCCAGGGCCCATGGTGGACGACACGGAGATGGACTTGACGTACTTGCCCTTAGCAGAAGAGGGCTTGACGCGCAGGATCTCGGTGTACAGGGCAGCGTAGTTCTCGACGAGCTGCTGCTCGGAGAAGGACTTCTTGCCCAGGGGCACGTGGCAGATGCCGTAACGGTCGGCGCGATACTCAACGCGGCCGGCCTTGAGCTCGGAGACCATCTTGGCGACGTCCATGGTCACGGTGCCGAGCTTGGGGTTCGGCATGAGGCCACGGGGACCAA
>CAUASQ010000040.1 GCA_958431945.1 uncultured Collinsella sp.
TGACCAGATTCGGAACATGTCGTCATCCGAACCCATCGAACGCGCTAGGCGCTCGGTATATCTTACCTGCTCCCGCCCGCCACGGCAAGTGGGGCGAACCCATCGGATGGATTCGCCCCACTCGTCCATATCGCTAGCGGCGCCTGCGGTACAGGACCGCGCCGCCCGCGACGGCCAGCGCGCCGATGCCGGCCATGGCGCCGAGCGCCTCAAGCGGCAGGCTGCGGTCGCCGGTGTCGGGCATGCCGCCCTTGGAGCCGTCACCGCTAGCGCCGCTGCCGGAGCCGTTATCTGAACCGCCGCCCGAGCCACCGCCCGGCGTGCCGGGGTTCTCGGGAGTGCCGGGGGTCCCGGGCTCCTCGGCATAGCTGTTGGTGAAGACCGGCGGCAGGCCGGCGTCGCCCTCGTAGGAGACCTTCGCCGACAGATAGCCCGTCTTGGTGCCGTCTGCCGCCTCGTCGCTCACCGTGACGACGATCTTGTGCGCCGCCTTGTCGTAGGTCACGTGCGCCTGGCCGTCGTCGACCTCGCTCACCGTGAAGGTGTAGGTGCCAGCCTGCTTGAAGGTCAGCGCATCGAACGTGACGCTGCCGTCCGCGGCATTCTTGGCGGTCGACATGACCTTGCCGTCCCGGCTCTTGAGCTCAAAGCTAAACTGGCCCGCCTTGAGCTCGGCGCCCTTGAGCACCTTGGCGGCGCCCAGCTTGAGGGTGACGGGTGCGGCCTCGTAGCCGTTGGTAAAGGTCACCGAGTCGTCGCCCGTGGGATTGCCCTCGGCATCCGCCAGCTCGTGCTTGACGGCGAGCGTGCCGTTACCGGCATCGGTGACCGTCGTGCGCACGCGGTACGTCGCCTTGTCGTATGTCACGCCGCCCGCCGTGCCGGCGACCTCGCGCAACTCGTAGCTGTGCATGCCGGGCGCGGTGTAGGTGACGGGGCTGAGCGCGACCGTGCCGTCGGCGGCGTTCTTGCCCGTCGCCGCGACGCTCTCGCTGCCGTCGGCGGCAAGCTCGACCAACTGGAACTCGAACTCGAACTCGCCCTCGGCCAGGTCACGGCCCTTGAGCTTCTTGTTCACCTTGATCTGGTCGGTGACGGAGCTCGGCGTCGGGTTCACGCCGTAGGTATTGGTGAACTCGAACGCGCCCTTACCCTCGGGCGTGCCCTCTGCGGGCAGGACCTCCGCGGCGAGCGTGCCCGCGTTGGTGTCCTCGACCACCTTGACCGTGAAGGTCCTGGTTGCCGTCGCGTCGTTGACCACACCGTCGACCGAACCGGACTCGCTCACCCGGTAGGCAAACGTCTTGGTACGCAGGCCGTCGCCGTCGATCTCGACGTCATCGAGATCGCTCGGCTGCCTGAACGTGACATGGCCCAGCTCGACGTTGCCGGCGGCGTCGTTGGTCGCCTCGGTCACCGTCTTACCGGAGGCGCCGACCGGCGCGGGCGCGCCGTCCAACGGCGTGATCTTAAAGGTGTACTTGCCCGCAATGTCGGCCTGCGTGAGGCCGAGTCCGGCCTGGCCGAGCGCCAGCGTCTTGGTGCCCGCAAGGTCGACCGTCGCCTCGTTGGTGCCGTAGCCGTTCACAAACGACAGCGTGCCGTCGGAGCCCTCGGGGTAGACCACGGCCACATCCAGCCCGCCCTTGCCGTTATCGGTCACCTTGACCGTGATATCGAAGCTCGAGGCGGTCGCCGTCACGCCCGCGGACAGCCGGTCCGTGCCGTCCTCGGATACGGTATAGGGAATGACCCAGGAGCCGTCGGCGGCCCTGGTGGCGATGCCGTCCGCCACCATCCGCTCGAGAGCGTCGGTAGTGTAGGCAATGGGCGAGAACGCAAGTCCCGCGGCCTCGCCGTCGCCGGAGGCCTGGTTGGTCGCGGTCGCGACCACGTTACCTTGGGCATCGCGGACGGAGAACGAGAACTCGCCCGCCGCCGCGGCTCGGCCCGTCAGCGTCTTGGTGGCGTTAATTGCCACGTTGCCCTCGCCGCCAAGCGTTCCGGTGGCCTCGTAGGAGTTCTGGAACGCGACCGTCACGGGCGCAGGCGTCGCCATGGCGTCATCTGCCGTGGAGACCTCGCTGCGTGCGACCTCGACACCGTCCTTGGCAACCGCGGTCGTGACCGTGAGTCTGCCCGTCGCGGCGTCGTAGGCGGGCGCGATGGTCACCGTGCGCGGCGCGGTGTCGTTGGCGTAGCCCTCGCCGCCGAGCTTGGTCTCGGTGACGGTGAAGCGGTAGACCTTGCCCGCATCGGCATCGGTGAACTTCACATCGCTGCCCGCGGTCCCGCCGATGAGGTCGACCAGGTCGGCCGCGCCGTCATCGGCCGCGGCCACGGCGTAGGCGTCCTTGTCGGTCTTGAGGCCGAGCTTGGCGGCCGTCTCGGCGTCCGCGGTCACGGTGAAGGCGAACTGCCCCGCCTCCATGGCGCGACCACAGAGCGTCTTGGACAGGCGCACGCCCGCGCGGGCCGAGTAGTCGAGCTCGGTCGTGTAGGTGTTGACGAAGTCGCCGCCGCTCACCTCCGCGATCGCGGGCGTCGTGGCCGTGAGGTTGCCGGAGCCGTCATCGGTCACGGTCGCCGTCATCGTGGCGACGTGGCCGTCGTAGGCCACGCCGGCGATGGCAGAGCCGTCATCGGGCCTGACCTCGCGCACCGTGTAGGTGAAGGTCTTGGCGCGCACGCGCTTGCCGCCGACCTCGGCGAACCCAGCATCCTTGATGTCATCGAGCGTGTAGCGGATGGGGCCGAAGTCGAAGGCGACCCTATCGCCCGCCTTGGTGCCGGCGGCCGTCACGCTGACGGTCTTGGAGCCGTCGGCAGATCCCTCGGGCATGGGCGCGCCGTCCTCGCCCGCGAGCGCGAACTGGAAGCTGTCGCCCTCCGCCCAGTCGCGACCCTTGAGCGTCTTGGTGAAGAGTCCCGCGGTGGAGACGTCCCTGCCCTCGGTGGCCGTTCCGTACGTGTTGGTGAACGCGACGGTCGCGCCGTCCTCGGTCACGGCGCCTTCGGCCTTGGAGCCGTCAGCCCCGTTGACCGTGGTCGTGTAGCCCTCGGCCGCGTCTTCGGTCACGGTGTAGTGCGCGCCCACGGGCAGGCCGGCGACGGTCTTCTCCCCGCCGTCCTTAAGCGTGAAGGTCGCCTTGCCGTCCGTGAAGGTCACGGCGTCCTCGCCCTTGCCGAAGGTGCCGGAGACGGGCTCGCCGTCCCCGTCGGCCAGCGTGACCGCAAAGCCGAACTCGCGCTGGCTGTCGCCGCCGACGACCGTCTTCTTGACGGTGAGGCTGCCAGTCTTGGCGGTGTTGGTAAAGACCGCCGCCTCAACCGTGCGCTCAGCAGCGTCGCCCGCATCGTCGGTCAGCTGTGCAATCTTGGTCTTGGCAGACAGCTTACCGGTGCCCTCGTCGGTCACCGTGACAGCGGCACGATAGGTGGCCTTCGAGAACGTGAGTGTCGCCTCGTCACCCGACCGCTCGGTAATCACATAGGTATAGGTACCGGGCTTGGTGTACTCGATGGTACCGAAGTTGCCGACCTGGGCATCCTTGTGCAGCTCAATCGTCGACACGCCGTCTTTGACGCCCTTGGGCATAGGTGCCTCGCCCTGGGCAGTCAGCGTCATGGTAAAGGCATCCGATGTCATCCAGTTGCGTCCGGAAATCTTCTTTTGGACCTTGAAGGCGTTTTCCACCTTTGTGGACTCCACGCTGTAGACGTTGGTGAAGCCCACCTGCGTCGCCTGTCCGACGGTACCTTTCTGGGGGTTCGCCTTATCGACAACCGCAAAGCCATCCTCGCTCGTCATGAGCTCACCCTTGGAGTCGAGCTCCTGCACCTCGTAGTGCGCACCCGTGGGCAAGGTAACCGTGACGGAGCCGCCAGCCTTGAGCGCGATGGTGTCACCGCTCTTGATCTGTCCGCTTATATAAGTGCCATTGGTGCCGCCGGGGCGACCGGCGAACGCAAAGGTGCCGACCAGAGGCGTTGTGCCATCGGCCTGGTAGAGCAGCACCTTAAAGGTAAATGCCTTGTTGGGCGCGGTGATGCCTTCGGCGGCCGTGACCGTCTTGCTCAACGTCAGGCGCCCGTCAGTGACCTCATCGGTAGTGGTGTTGGTCTTGACGGCAGGGTTGTTGCCGACCGCCACCGACGCCTGGTTGGAAATATTGCCCGAAGCGCCACCGTTCTTAAACGCGTCCTCGGTCACGCGGACCTTAAACTGAACCGTGCCCTCCTTGCCGGCGGGAACGTCCGCCAGCGTCCAGGTGAGGTTGCCGTCATTGTCCTTGGAGCCGGCATCCTTATGGTCGCCGGCGAACTCCACGAACTCGGTTCCCGCGGGAACGGCATCGGTGATCGTCACTGTGGCAGACGCGCCCTCGGTGTTCTTGTAGCCGATGGTGTAGGTGAGTTCGTCGCCCAGCGCCACGCCCGACTCATTCGAATCCTGGGCATCGCTCTCGGACTTCTTGGGCACGTAGTTGGTCGTGGTGCCGATATAACTCTTGTTGCCGACCTTAATGGTGGCAGCATTGTTGACGGCGCCGACCGCACCCTGGGCGTCCTTCACGGCGTCCTCGGTAATCTTTACGCGCACGCGCACCAAGCCATAGCCGCCCGCAGGCTGTTCGCCCAGGTTCCAGGAAAGCGACTGGCCGCTCGCGGCGCCCTTATCGGCATACTTGCCCTCAAAGGCCTCGAACACGACGCCAGTGGGCAGCTCGTCGGTTACGGTCACGTTGGCCGGAACCAGGTTACCGTCGGCATCGACCGCAGTATTGGCCCAGTTGATGGTGTAGACGTAGGAGTCGCCCACAGAGAGCAGCTGCCCATCGATGTCCACATTAGGCTCCGCGACCGTGCCGATCGTCTTGACCTTATCGTGCGTGTTGTGGAAAACGATCTTGCCGTTCTCGGTACCATCGCGATAGGTCACCTTGGACGTCAGCGTGCCGTCGTTGTTGTCGGTCACCTCGAGCAGCACGCGGCACGTCGCGGACATATCCACGGGACGCACACCATCGGGCAGGCTGGTCAAGCGCTCCTTTGCCACTAGGTTAAAGCTATAGGTGGTAGTGTGGTCGGCATTGTGTCGCTTGGTGGCAACGCCATCGCTGACGGCGTCGGCAAGGTCAATCGTCTGCTCATCAGTTCCGCTGGTGGCATCGCCGAGCTTAAAGTAAACCTTACCAAAGTCGACCGTGGCTTTGCCGTTCTCACCTTCTTGGCTCGTACCCTCATCCATCTTTTTGAGCGATCCATCGGCCTTTTCGGCATACAGGTAAAACGTATACTGCTCAGCCTTGATCTTGTCGCCGGAGTCCATTACCTTCTCGGCAGTAAGACCCTCAAAGGTTCCGGTCGCGATGTAGCTGTTGGTGAAGGACACCTGGGCCTTGGCGGTACCGCTCTCGGAGCTAAACTTCGCATCAGCGGAAAGCTCGACGTTCTTGGCGTCATAGTGCTTGGCCGTGGTCACGGTATAGAGCGAACCGTTATCGCGCTTCTTAATCGTAATCTCTACCTTCCAATAGGCGGAGTCGTACTGATAGCCGTGCTTGCCGCCGCCATTCTCGACAACCCTGTAGGTGAACGTCTTGTCTGCATCTTCAGTCGCGAAGGTCAGGCCGCCCAAAATGTCGGTATGGGACGTGCCATCGGCCTGCGGCTCATCGTTTGTCACGGTGAGCTTGCCCTCATCTGCGCGCAGCAGCTTGTTGAGCTTTTTGATTGAAGCATCGCCCTCGCCCGTCACCGTAAAGCCAAACATGCCGGCATGCAGGTCGTGCCCGTTGAGCGTCTTGACGATCGCAAGACCGCCCTGGAGCTCGTAGCTCGTTGAAGTTTGGTAACTATTGGTGAAGATGAAGCCTTCCGAGCCGGTCGCACCATCGGCGCGGGCCACAAGCTTGCCGCCCTCATCGGTTACGGTAACGGTCACGGTATAGATGTGCTGGTCATACTTCCACTCGCCGAGGCCGCTGTTCGGGGCCAGCTCATTAATAGCAAACTTATACGTGCCCGGTTTGTTAAAGGTGAGCTTCGAGAAATCGACCTGATAGTGCTCCCCGTCCTTGAGGCCCTCCTTCGTTTGCTTTTTCTCGGCATAGCCGTTGTCCGCGCTCATCGAAGAGCCGGTGATGAGCTTGCTGTCGACAGCAGCCCGGGTAGCATCGTCAGCCGCGGTCATGGCAAAGGTGAACTTGCCCGGAGCATTGGCACCGACAACTACCTTTGTCACAGACGGAGTGTAGGTCGCCGCCTCGGTAACCGTATAGGTATTCTTGAATTTGACCGTCGCGACACCGGTGGACGTTGCATCCGAGGGGTAGATCCACTGACCCTCAAGCTCGTCGCCACCGTCACCCGGCTTGCTTACCGACGTCGTGACCCTAAGCGTACCGTCGCCGCTATCCGCCACGACAGCCTTAACCGTATGGACCGTCTTGTCGTACGTATAGCACGTCGCCTTGTCGTCAATCTCACTCACCGTATAGGTGAACGTCTTGCCGGCATCATCCTGAGTGAAGGTCAACCCACCCGCAGGTATCAAACTCACGGTCTTGGGGGCGTCCGCCTCGACATTTGCGGTCTCAAAGACCTTGCCATTCGTGGAAATGCCAACCTTGCTGGCAGATGTCTCGTCAGCAGGCTTGACGATATAACGGAACGTGCTCTTAGGCGAGCCAAAAATGGTCGCGTCCTTGGGATACGTCAACGTCTTCTCGATCTGCAAACCGCCATCGGCGCCATAGTCGAGACTTGCCGTGTAACGGTTCACAAACGAGACAGTAGGCGTCGTGGCGCCGGCCTCACTCGCATCGTACTGCTGCACGTAAGTATGCGAATCTTGCTTGAGCTCGACGATCTTTTCGTCCGTCAGCGCACTCGCGTCGGCGCCGTCGCCCAGCAGCTCCGTCACACCCACACCCTTGAGCACGGTCGTCACGGTATAGAGCTTAGCGGGGTCGTTCTCGCGTGCAAGAACCTTGACGAGCACGATAGCGTCGCCGGTATAGCCGGTGTCATAGGCGTAGCCGGCAGCCTCAGGCTGGTTCTCTTGGATGCGATAGACAAACGTATGGCCCAGATCCTGCTCCGTGAGCGTACGAGCAAAGAGCTTCTCTTGCCCACTTGCGCCCACCACGGCACCGGACACGCTGGCTCCCGCCGCCGTATTGGACAGGCTGGCCTCGGAGCCATCGACCGATGTCTGAGCGCCGTTGTACCAAAGGCCCGTCACGGCAAAGGCAAACTGTCCCGCGGCAGAAGCGCGACCCTCAAGGGTCTTGCTGACCGTCACGCCACCAAAGGTGCCCGATG
This sequence comes from uncultured Collinsella sp., assembly GCA_958431945.1. Lineage (GTDB taxonomy): Bacteria > Actinomycetota > Coriobacteriia > Coriobacteriales > Coriobacteriaceae > Collinsella. The sequence continues at coordinate 7,330 of CAUASQ010000040.1, forward strand.
CATGGTACGCGTTGGTAAAGGCAGCCTTGTCGGTTACGACCTTGTCCGCATCGGAGGCACCGGTGTTGGCGTAGGTCACGCTCGACACGCGCAGCATGCCCGTGTGGTTGTTGCCCGACTCGTCCAGATCGGTCACCACAACGGTCGCGCGTGCGGTGTGCTTGTCCATGGACATGCCCGCTTGGCCATCCTGCGCAGCATCCTCGGTGATGTTGAAGCTAAAGGTGCCTGCGCGGTTGAACGTCACGGTCGGGGCGGCTTCGGTGCCAAAGGCGAACGAGGCAACGCACCCCGACGTGGGCGCACTGGCGACAGCTTGGTTGGTGTTAATGACAACGACACCATCCGTTACCGCCTGCTTTGTAGTCTTACCCAGGCTAGTTGCGCCGTCATCGTCCGCAGCGGCGGCAAGGTTAAAGGTATAGCTCTCGTCCTGGTTCCAATCGCGACCGCTCACGGTCTTTTGGCCCTGCAGGATCACGCTCGTGGGGTCCACACTATATATATTGGTAAAGGAAGGTGTGGCGTTGTTGTCCAGTTTCTCTACCGAGCCGTCCTCTGCAACCTTGTAGTACTCGATCGAAGTCTGGATGCCGGCGCCCTTCTTGGCGTTACGCACCACGGCGTAGTAGACCGACCCGTCGTAGGTCATGCCCGCAATGCTACCGGGATTCTCAGCGAACTTGTACACGTAGGCGCGTCCCGCATCCGCCTTGGCGGTATAGGAGATCGCCGGCCACGTCACCGTAGCCGGCTGCGTCACCGTACCGTCGGCGTTGTTGCCCACGGTTGCGGCATTGCCCTCGGTGCCCTGGGGCATGGGAGCTACCACGCTCGTATCGACCGTGTTAGGACTGAACACAGCGTTGACGTCCGCATAGCCGCCCATACCCTCGAGCGTAAAGCTAAAGGCGTTCTGGGCGAGCGCAAAGCTCCCGGCGTTGTCGGTCAGGATCTTTTGAGCATGGATGATGATCTTCGCTTCGTGTGTATCGTAGTGGTTGGTGAAGGTTGCGACCTTATCGGCAACATCCGTCTTGGTGTCGACACCCGCGTCGTTGCACTCCTGCACCACCTTCACGCTCTTAACGACCAGAGCATCGGCATGGTTATCCTCCACCACGACTGTCGCGGTATAGACGGCAGCAGAATAGCTTATGCCGTCCGCACCGGCATCGGAGCCGGGGATAACCTCCTTGATGGTATAGGTGTACGTGCCTGGCTTGGTATAGGTAATATCGCCAAACGTCGCCGGCCGGTCGTTGGTGAGCTCGACCGTCGCCACCTTGCTCTTGGCACCGCCGGGCATGGGAACGCCGTCGTCGGCCGTAAGCTGCACGGTAAAGGAATCGCCATCGGCCCAATCGCGACCTTTGAGCACCTTCTTGGCGCTCAGACCATTCTGGGCGTCGAGCGTTACGGGGTTGGCGCTGTAGTTGTTGGTGAACTCGAGCGTGTTATCGGCGGGAATCTTTCCGTCCGCGAGCGCGACAATCTTGCCCTCGATGGTGTTGCCAGTTCCCGACTGCTCCTTGCCGCCGACCTTGCGGCTCACGAGGCTAAAGCCAGCCGGAAGCACCGACTCGTCGGCAGAGCCGGTCACAGTGTTAACGATGCTCGCCAGCACATTGCCACTGGACTCCTCGCCCTTAGTGGTGAGCTCGCTCACGCTATACTTGTCGCCCTGCTTAAGGTCATATACGCGAATGGTCTCGCCGGCCTTGATGGAATGGATGTCGCCGTTCCTAAGCTTAAAGGAATTGCCCACAGCGTTGCCGCTCGCATCGAACACATGCGCCTCGTAGCCCTCCTGGGACCTCGGTAGGGTGAACTTAAACGTAAAGGTCAGATCCTTGCCGTTCGCATCCTTGGTGGGTGCAGTGAGCCCGTCACCCGCCGTTACGGTCTTGGTCACCTGCAGGCGTGCCACGCGACGATCGGTATACTGCACGGCCGTTGCCGTGGTAAAGAGATGATTGAGCTGAAGCGTGCCCAGATCGGTGCCATTGGTGGCATCATCGTCTTGATAAAGGGCCATGCGGTTGATGCCCGTATCGGCAAAGATGGTCGCCAGCTGGCCGTTGCGGTCGCCACCGTCCTCGACATAGCGCAGGATGGTCTTGGTACCTTGCGTCGTCTTGTCATAGCGCATATGCATCCAGTTGCCCGCAAGAGAAGGCGTCACGCCTTGGGCGGTGCACGTCTGGCCCCATGTCAGGTTTCCGTTGGCGTCAACGGCCGCACTCTGCAGCTTGCCCTTAATGTGCGTAAGCGTGTTGTCGATCGAGTCGGGAGAGCCAAACTGCGCCAGGGAAGCAATCAGCGAACCCGGGCCGCTCATGCTGCGCACACCGTCGCCTTCCTTACCGGCATCCACGTACACACCCGAATCGTCCACGATTACCTTGGTGATGGTGTTGTTAATCTCATGGCCATCTGGACTTACAGACTCACGCAGGTAGTACGTACCCTTGATAAGGGGTGCATGCTTTGTCGAATTGAGTGGGAAGCATGCAGCACCCTCAATGTCATACGGATAGGTCATGCCGTTTGCCTGCGCGGTGTCATATGGCTCGGCACCCGATTTAATGGCATACGTGCTGGGACTATCGCCGGTAACATCCTCGGCCTTGTACAGCTCAAACGTCGCGTCGTTCACGGGCTTGCCCAGGTCGTCAACCTTCTGCACAAACAGGCGGTTCTGAACGTTGGTGAGGTGGATCACCGTAGAGAACTGCCTGTTTATCGTTTGATATTGGACCATAGAGGTGTTGTCGATGGTTGCCTCCGCCAGAGACGATGCCGTGGTGTGATACACCGCCACGGTATATTCCGCCTCAGACTTGTCCGTCATCATGGCGGCGTACTTCTCGATATCTCCGGGCAGCGACCTGACCGTTGCCTCATAGTCGCCCTTGGTGTTGACGCCAAAGACGCTCGTATCTGCCGATTTGGCAGCCTCGACCGCGCCCTCAATACCGTGTTTGGAACACAGCTTATAGCCATTGAGCGGGTTGCCCGTAACCGCCGTCCACGCTTTTTCGTCCGTGTCTTTCTTAGTTTCATCGGTGCGCTTGAGCACCACGGCAAAGGTCGTACCCGAGCTAATGGGTTTATCCTTATTGTCTTTTGTCTCTTTGCTAAGGGAAATGGTCTCCTTAGCGGCCAGATAGCCGCCGTTCAGCCACATGCGGCTGCCCGTCCATTGTTCGTTGTTGGCTGTTGTGACCGTTGTTTGCGGCGCAACCACCACGCCACCCGTGCCACCTGCCGCGGCCTTGTACTGCAGGTGCAGCTCACCTGGCGTTGCAGTGGTCGATGAGGTCAGACTCGAGCGATATCCCGCGGGCAGGCCAACCTCTTTGAGTACAAAGTAGTCGCAATGATTGGTGTTGTGCTCTTCGTCAAACGAGAGGACGGAGCCGTTCGGCTTTTGAAGTATCAGCTGACCCCCGTCTTTCGTCGTGCCCTGAGCGACGAGCTCACCCTTATTCCAGTCCCTAACTGGTCCATCGGACCGGTACAGCTCGAAGGTTGCGCCATTGACTGCCTCGCCGTTTTGGTCGACCTTCGCGACCTCGGACGACGGCAGGGTGGTGAGGTTGAACTTAAGCGACATGTTCGATGCACCAGCGCCGCGCTCCAGATAGAAGAAACTCAGCGTATGCTTGGTGCTGTCGCGGAAAGTGTTGCCGGAGAAGTTGGTGGTATCTGCGCCGGCAGCTTGGAACATCGCCTTAATGGTGGTGTCTTGAATTGTCTTTTCGGGATCATTTGCATTGTCAACATGACCGACATGCACGCCACCGGTGGCGAAGTTGATCTTGAGCGTCGCCTTCTCGTGGATGCCACCCAGATCGCCCACGAGCACGCCATCGATGTACACCCAGACGTCGTCGTCGCCCGAGAACTCAAAGACCATATCCTCGCCTTTGGTGGTCTTGCCACCGTTAGGCTGGACAAACTCCGTGGTCATGGACATGCCAAAGTGGTGGTTAAGGTTCGTGCTTCCGTCAACGATCTTTTTGGGCGAGAGCTTATTGCCCTGTTCGTCGAAAACTTTGTAGGCCGAGTCAAAGGGGAAGAATTGGCCTAGATTGGTTTCGCTATTAGAACTTCCTTTGTATACGCCCGCGGAGTCGTAGACATTAAAGGAGTTCGTCGCGGGGCTATACACGGCATAGTTGCCGTCAGAACCATACGAGTCGTAAACGTAATAGCCATCCTTAAGCTGGAAAAGGCCCTTCACGTTGTTGTAGACGGCCTTACCATTCTGCTTATCATTATTAAAGAGATAGGCCAGCGACTCGTCGGCGTACGTATCACTTAAGCCATAGGAGGTATAGGTGCCGGCATTGATTGACGGATAGCCATCTACCAGTGTGTTCTTCACAAATGAAAGACGTCCAAAGCCGCCAGTGCCACTTCTTCCCGTCCATTTATTAATGCCCGATCCGGCGCCGCCATTGAACTTGAGCTGGTGATCTTTGTTGATGCCGGTGTTGTCATTCTTGTTGTCGTTGTTTATGTTCCTCGAGCTGTCGTTGTCGCCGTTCACGACCCAGTAGTCGAACAGATTGACCGTAGTGCCGGTGGGATTCACCGTCTGCACGGTATGGTTGCTAAAAGGAACCGCTTGATCGGCCGACGCACTCGTCGCACCAAACATGAGCGCACACGCCGCCAGCGGGACGGCCAAAACCCTCAGGGCACGCTTGGCGGTATTGGTTTTCTTGCCAAAAGGCTTTAGCATTTCTCGAGCTCTCGCACACGCGCGATTCATGAAGGCCTCCCCAATCCATGAGGACGGCAAGAAGCGGCTCATTATATGTGTGTCGTCGTCCCCATCGATGCAAATATACGCCCCCCCCCCGCGCAGAAACGCAAGGCGGGACATCGCAATATACTTAAAATTGTAGCAATTTAAACGACCCACTATTCCGCGTCAGGTTGCCACTCGGTCGTCAAATCGAACCATTCGCGCCATCAAAGGGGTTCGGCGGGATAAAACCGTCGGCAATCTTTATCCCCACAGCCCCACAAGGTAGCTAATTTGGGACGGGGCTTTTTTGACTACTTGGGCAATCAGATCGGCATGTAGTCAAAATAGCCGTCCCAAATAGACTGGTCTGACGCTGCGCCACGAAAAGGACCTATCTACTACGTTTAGGCCGCAGGGGTCAACCATAGCCGACTTTTTCGAAAATCGGCCAGCTCTCTACCTGCACTGATAATTGTTCTCGGGGGAAGCGGGCACTGCGGGGCGCGGCAA